>NZ_JAWDKA010000026.1 GCF_032714615.1 Methanorbis furvi | reverse complement strand
GCGTCCGGTGCAGATGAGCTGATCGCTCCTGCCTTCACCGCTGCATCAAAGAGCATTGCACCCTTCTCGGAACAGACCTCAACAAACGTTGCTTTGCCAGCCTTATCGCCGACAACACCCCAGTTACCACATGCAAGATCGCACTGGCGCGGGACCTTCGTCTCGCAGCGCTGACAGTTCTTGCGGCGGCCGTAGCCCTCCTCCTCGAGCTCGTCAATTGCGATACCCTTGTGCTGACCGTCCGCGGTCATAATGATGAACTTACCCTTGTCGATCTCCTCTTTCACGACAGAGTTCGGGTCAACCCCGTACTTCTCGGCAATCATTTTGCGTGCCGGCTGCGGAGAAACCGATCCACCGCAGTTCAGACCGATCGAGATAACATTATCCAGATTGATCTGCTGGCGTTTCGCAAGCTCGAGCAGTGCCTTTGCATCGCAGCCCTTACAGGTAACTGCGACCTTAATGTCTTTTGCACCGTTCAGATACTTCTTGATCAGTTTCGGCATCAAGAGCGTACCGCAGTGCAG
>NZ_JAWDKA010000025.1 GCF_032714615.1 Methanorbis furvi | reverse complement strand
CGTAGCCGTTGGTACGGTTTTTGACGAACTCTTCGTCAACCCATCCACGCTCGATGATCTGTTTCATGAGACAGTTGAGGAGCTGGATGTCGGTTCCCGGGTAGTGCTGGATGTGCAGGTGGGCCTGCTTGGCAGTAGGCGTCATACGCGGGTCGCAGACGATGACGTGAGCACCTTTGGCTTTGGCCTGCATCATTCTGCGGGCTGCGAGCGGGTGGGCTTCGAAGTTGTTGGAGCCGATAATGAACAGACAGTCGGTGATGGCAAGGTCGTCAAAAGAGTTGGTCGAGGCTCCGGAGCCGAAGACCATGTTGAGACCGGCGACGGTGGGGGCGTGACAGAGACGGGCGCAGTGGTCGACGTTCGGAGTCTTGAGAACGACTCTGGCGAACTTCTGCATTGCGTAGTTGTCTTCGTTGCAGCAGCGGGCAGAGGAGATGACAGCGATCTCGTCAGGCTTGTACTTGGCGAAGTTTTCTGCGACGACAGCGAGTGCTTCGTCCCAGGTTGCGGTTTTGAACTGACCGGTTGCTTTGTCTTTGATCAGCG
>NZ_JAWDKA010000024.1 GCF_032714615.1 Methanorbis furvi | reverse complement strand
CAGGCCCACCTGCACATCCAGCACTACCCGGGAACCGACATCCAGCTCCTCAACTGTCTCATGAAACAGATCATCGAGCGTGGATGGGTTGACGAAGAGTTCGTCAAAAACCGTACCAACGGCTACGACGAACTCAAAGCATGCGTCACCCAGGACAAATACAGCATCGAAAACACCTCCGCAATCTGTGGAGTCCCCGCAGAAAAGATCGAACAGGCCCTCACCTGGCTCCACGAATGCCAGCACAAAACCGCATTCGTCCACTGCCTTGGTATCACCCAGCACACCGTTGGTGTCGACAACGTCAGATCCATCGCATTCGTTCAGACCCTGCTCGGCAACATCGGCAAACCCGGATGCGGTGTCAACGCACTCCGTGGTCAGAACAACGTCCAGGGCTCCTGCGACATGGGAGCACTCCCGAACGTATATGCAGGCTACCTCAAAGTCACCGACCCGGACGCAGCCAAGAAAGTTGCCGACTACTGGGGCGTCTCTGAAATCCCGAACGGCAAACTCGGTCTGCACATCCCTGAGATGCTTGAGACCCTCGAAGAACACCCTGACAAACTGAAATGCATGTACCTCATGGGTGAAAACCCGGTCATCTCCGACCCTGACTCCAAGAACGTCGAGAAAGGCATGGACAACTGTGA
>NZ_JAWDKA010000023.1 GCF_032714615.1 Methanorbis furvi | reverse complement strand
GGCGGTCGTGCCTTCCACATGAGATCAGCACACTTCTTGCAGATGTTCTGCGGCAACTCCATACCAGCACCGGCAAAAACTCCCTCGTATTTTTCCCGGGTGAACTCATCCATCGGTTTTTCTCCGCAGGTGCATTTCGGATCAGGTTTCTTCATCGGCTGCACGCTCACCGGCTGCCCGTCCACAGTTGCGGTAAAGTCCATCACCGGCGGGTTCTCCTCCGGGACTGTCGGGTTCTCGCAAAGCTCAGCCTCATCATAAAGACCAGTGACACAAAACGCCCGGCGCAATGCGTGACTTTCGGCGCATTTCTGAAGCATCACGTAAGGCATTTTTCGCCAAGCATCAGAACTCGGTTTGTTGAACTCGTCGAACCGGGCGGAGAAGATGATCGGATGACTCATGCGTTTGTGCCAAACTTCGCAGGTTGCCGCCCAGAGTTTGCCGTTCCGCTCTTCAAATGTTGTGTTCATCCCGTCAAAGTTGCCGGAGTTATGCGCAAGAGTAAGGAAACCATCACGCCCGATGATGATCCCCATCGGTGTTGCCCAGATCTGCCGGGCGAAGGGATCGAGCTTGTACTTCTTCGCAAGCTCCATCATCAACATGAACTGTTCCGGTTTGCATCCTTTGGCAACCGTTTCAAGCATGATTGCTTTCTGTTCCGGCGTGTATTCTCC
>NZ_JAWDKA010000022.1 GCF_032714615.1 Methanorbis furvi | reverse complement strand
GGAACATACAACCGCCCGGAGCCGGTGACCTTGACGATGACCTTAAGTTTCGATTGATCGGTTGAGATCAGCCGCACCTCTGAGATAAGTTCATGCGGAATTTTCATGATGATCCCGCACTCATCCTCGAACTCAATTCGACCCATTCAAACCACCCGTCCGAGTGCTTCCTCTGCGGCTGCCTGAATCCGGTCAGCGTCGATGTATTCAATACTCTCTGCAACTAATACCTTCTTGCCTGTTCCCTGATGTACTTTGGTCGGTTCAATCGGGCAGGCTTCTTCTACAATGTTTCTCATTCTGTTTTCTCCTTCTTTTCTTCTTCTGCAATCATTTCCTGAATAATCGATCCCGCTGTACCATATCCTCGAAAGGCTTCTTCGGTGGTATTCCAAGCCTGAGCAAATTTCATTGCACCGAGGGCTATTTTCAGCGCATCACTTCGATTCATTTTGTTCTCCCTTCAGCTCTTTGTAAGCCATTTCCAAATCTTTGTACACGGTTGCGAGTCCTTCATTGTATGCGTTAGCTCTTGGAAACTCCTCATACTGAGCATCAACGTCGACAAAATCACAAAGAATACTCAGTTGATTGAGAACTGACTTTATGCGGATCAGTGTTTTTTCATCGGTCATTTTTCCGGTTCTCCATTGTTTTTGATGTGGTCGGTCAAGTTTCTGATGAGGTTCGACATGACCCGTATCTGTGCCTCCTGAGATTCAATCACAGGTTTCATATTCTCCCATGTCAATAATGCGCCAATTCCAATTCCAAGGAGGCAACTAATAAATTCGGGTAATATGTCCAGCGGGGTCATTCTGTCAGTCCTCCGATTTTCGCAAGGATCGGATATGTTTTCTTCATCTCTTCTATCAGTTCGATGTTCAGACCGGGATATCTTACTTTCATGTCGGACAAACGCCGCCTAACAACATCAC
>NZ_JAWDKA010000021.1 GCF_032714615.1 Methanorbis furvi | reverse complement strand
TCCCTGAGATGCTTGAGACCCTCGAAGAACACCCTGACAAACTGAAATGCATGTACCTCATGGGTGAAAACCCGGTCATCTCCGACCCTGACTCCAAGAACGTCGAGAAAGGCATGGACAACTGTGAGTTCCTTGTCGTTCAGGATATCTTTGAGACCGAGACCTCAAAGTACGCAGACGTCGTCTTACCGGGCGCATGCTACGCAGAAGAGGATGGAACCCAGACCAACGCAGAACGCCGTGTCCAGAGATTCAGAAAGGCAGCAGACGCACCGGGCGAGTCCAAACTCGACTGGGAGATCATGAAGATGATCGCAGAAAAGATGGGATACGGCCAGTACTTCCAGTGGCAGACCACCGAAGACGTCTTCAACGAGATGCGCGGAATCACCCCGCAGTATTCCGGTATCACCTACGCAAAACTCGAAGGTGACGGAATCCAGTGGCCGTGTCCGACCGAAGACCACCCGGGAACCCCGATCCTTCACATCGAAAAGTTCGCCGGCATGCCGGACGGCAAAGCCAAACTCGAAGCAATCGAACACCGTGCACCAGCCGAGGTAATCGATGCAGAGTACCCGGTCTGGCTGACAACCGGAGCAACCATCTGGCACTGGCCGAGCGGATCGATGACCCGCAGATGCGAGCAGCTTGACCGCGACGCACCAACCGCATGGCTTGAGATCAACCCGGCAGACGCTGCAAAGTACAACATCAAAGACAATGAGAAGGTCATTCTCTACAGCCGCCGCGGTGAGGTAGCAGTCAATGCCCGTGTCACGCCGAACATTAAGGAGGGTGTGTTCTTCATGCCGTTCCACTTCATTGAGGCACGTGCAAACCTGGTTACGAACACGGCATATGATCCGGTCTCCCGAACTCCGGAGTTCAAGGTCTGTGCGGTGAATGTGAAGAAGATGGAGGCCTGAAAATGTCAGCAAAAGGCGATATGTTCTACGCATGGACGAACTCCTGCGATATTAAAGGCGAGTGCGGAGGAGCGGTTATCTCTCTCTTAAAGTACGCACTGGAGAACAAGCTGGTTGATGTGGTTCTGACCGTCAAGAAAGGCGTGGATGTCTATGACCCGCAGCCGGTGTTCATTACCAATCCGGCAGATCTTGATGCATGTGCAGGTTCCCTGCACTGCGGTACGCTCTTGATGCCGAAACTGATCAAGAAGTATCTGAACGGTGCAAAAGACATTAAGGTCGCAGTTACCTGTAAGGGCTGCGATGCAAAGGCACTGCTCGAGCTTGCGAAACGCC
>NZ_JAWDKA010000020.1 GCF_032714615.1 Methanorbis furvi | reverse complement strand
TTTTTGTTTCACGCTGCTTAGTTGCGGCGGAGTACGAGAAGTGCTACTGCACCAAGTCCTGCAAGTGCAATGAATGCGCCGAATCCCGGAGTAGTCGGGGTTGCGGTGGTGGTTACAGGAGCGGTAGTAGTAGTCGGAGTTGCACCGGTTGCGGTCGGGGTCGGGGTTACGACTTTCTCAACAAGGTTGAAGTTTGCCGTAGAGGTAACATCGACTTCGATACCGGATACCTTAATGGTGTACTCGTCAAGCTTCCAGTTGGTTGTGTCAACATCGACAGACCATACGTTGTCAGCGCCTTCGCCTGCAACAACCTTCGTGGTCTGAGAGACACCGGAAGTTGAGGAGGCCTGGCTCTTGTCAACTGCGTCGAATGAGGAAGAGACAACTTCGACCAGAATCTGGTCGCCGATTGCGAGGTTGGTCGTTCCCTTAATGGTAAAGGTAGATCCAACTGCCTTGTCTCCTGGGTTGGTGACGAAAATAACCGGCTCTGCAACAGTGAAGGTCAGCTTGGTGTAGATATCATCAATGTTTGCGGAGTCGATCATCTGGGTCAGTGCATTTGCTGCATTGGCACTCTGGAGTCTTCCGGTTCCTTCAACAACGAATGAGGACTGCTGTCCCTTAGTAGTGTTAACATTATCAATGTAGAGGGATCTCGGACTGGATTGAGCACCCGTGTCGTGGACGTCAAGTTTGCCGTTCTCCATCGGGTGTTCAATGACAACATAGTACTGGTTGGATGCCCAGGTGGATTGTACTTCGATCTTCTTTTCGTAGCTTCCGTCATCTTCAACAGTGATGGATTCAGTAGAGAAGAAGTTCGGACCGAAGATGTAGAGCTGGAGACTGCTCGGGTCGCCCTCTGCGGTTCCACGGATGTAGATCTTGTCGCCCTTTGCAACGATGGTTCCGGACGGAACTGCGGAAAGGAACGGCTTCTTCAGGTTAATTGAAGTGGTTGCATACTCGGAGTCAGAGAGTTTGACTGCATAGTAGTAGTTACCAACTTTGTTTCCATAGACATCTGCCTTGGTGTTCAGCCAGGTAGACGGGTCTGCACCTACGGTACCGATGTTCTGTTCACCGGAAGACTTACCGTTGGTGAGTCTGCTGGTTGCGTAGACGGTGTATGCACCGGAATCAAGAGAGACTAAGGTGGTGTCCCACTTGTATTCCCAGGTGTTGTCGGTCTTAACAGAGACAGGGTTTGCTGCGGTGTATGCTGCGTGCTGTGCACCTTCTGATCCACCGAGATCCTTCAGAACGACACCGTCATTGTAGGCCAGGTTCGGACCAGTGACGAACAGGAAGACGTTGCTGCTGTCGGTGTTGGTTCCGGTCAGTTTGATCTCTTCACCGATGTAGTATGAACCGTCACCGGATGCGGAGATGGTTACTGAGCCCTTCTCGACTTTGACTTTGACTTTGTCGTAGTCGGAGGAGTCACCATACTTCTCAGCTCTGATGGTGTAGGTCTTGTCTTCGGTGTTTGCTGCGGTGTTGTACTGGATAGTACGCTTACCGGTTGCATCAGTCTCGAAGACTGCAGCGGTCGGGTTGCCGAAGTTGTCGTATGCAAGAATGTCTTTCATACCACTCTGATTCAGCTGCAGTGCAGGGTTTACATCAGTTACCACAGGGTTCTCGATGGACACGTTGTAGAGTGACTTGCTGTCGCCCTGGATAGATACCGTGAACGGGTTGCTGCGGACAACAGAGTCCTTTGCTGCCGTGATGGTCAGGGTGGTGCTCTGAAGCGTGAAGCTGATGGTGTTGGTCTTCTTTGCGTTGTTCTTGAAACCAGTCGGTGAGATGAACTCAGCCTGTGCGGTCCAGACGCCTGCGGTTGCATCAGCACCAGCCTTGACACCGGTTCCGAGTGCAATGGTCTGAACAGTGCTCAGAGGAATGGATGCAAAGTTGGCATTGGTGGTTTTACCGTCAACTACAAAGGTACCGAACTGGGTAGTCTTACCTGCTGCCGGAGTGGTGAAGACGATCTTCACATCTGCAATGTCTGCCGGACCAACGTTCGGTGCTTCGATAAGGAAGGACACTTCGGTGTTCTTGTTGAAGGTCTTGCCGTCAACAGAGTCGCC
>NZ_JAWDKA010000019.1 GCF_032714615.1 Methanorbis furvi | reverse complement strand
GAGAATTCACTCCCGAAGAGGCGCGGTTGGTTGAGGGAAGGGAAGATGATCGCCACTGCGTGAAGTGCGACAACAGCTGCATGAAACAGAGGATGCGGAAAGACGACACGGAGGAACTCTCATGAGTGATCGTGATCACTTTCTGATCTGTCCGGCCTGCGGAACGGTCTTAAAGGTCGATACGGAACCTGACAAGGAGCGGGTAAGCACTCACAAACCAACCTGCCCGTTTTGTGCATCCGGCCCGACAAGTCACACACAGATGATAATCTGTGAGAGCTGGAGTGAAAAATGGGATGTAGTAAATGCCGTGTTAAAACTCAAGGATGCATCGCAGAAGATAGGGGAGTTTGGCAATAGAACATACTCTCTTCCCGAGTCCGAAGAGGTAAAAGATGCAACCGACTAAGAAGACCTGCGGAACCTGCTACAACTGGATACACGATCCTGAGAACCCGGAGAAGCGGATCGGTCTCTGTGATGCTCATCCTGAATCATACGGGAAATTCACTGCACGGATGCGAAATGACAAAGCATGTTGTAACTGGGGGGAGAAGAAATGACGCAACCGCACGGAATTACAACCTATCGGGTTAATGATCTTATCGCACTCCAAAAACAAGCCCGGGGCGACTGGACTATCAACTTCGGAACCGGTGAGATATCGAATCGGAAAGGGGATGAGATCAAAGGCAGGCTCAACCCACAGACCGGGTATCTTGAGATAAAGACATCCGAGAATGGGGCGGATGTCAAAATGTTGAAGCACCGTGTGATCTACATCTGCGGACACGGTATCTTATCCATCAAATTAGGGCAGGAGTTGGAAATTGACCACATCGACGGGAATAAACTCAACAATTCCCTCTCTAATTTACGAATGGTGACACCTTCGGAGAACTGCCTTAATCCCAACACTCTCATGAGAGGGGGGAAAGCTCCGCACTCAAAGTTAACGGACGAGACCGCAGAATATATCCGCTCTCTGTATGTCTCTGGGGGGTTTACCTGCCGAAAACTTGCACAAATGTTCGGTCTGTCTCCTCAGAGCGTGGAAAGCCTGATCCACAATCGAACTTATGTCAGCGACAGCCCCGCAGCTGTTGCCGCACAGGAATTGATTGAGAACAAACCGAGAGGGAAGAAAGTTCCTTCGGAGGCGGCAGCATGACCTTTGATCCTACCGTTGATCAGGGGTATCTGCTGGAGGGGGAACTCGTTGGGATCTATCCGCAGAAACCGATCACCGACATCTACGAGTATGCCGCATGGTGCCGGGAGCTTGCAGACCGGTTTGCCTATCTTGCGAAGAACTTCAATACCGAAGCAGTCGCCGCAGTCGCCGAGATCCGAATGCAGCAGATCACCTCAGATGTGTATGAACTGGTCGGAGTCCCGGACAAGAGAGCGACATCTGATCTTAATACCCTGAAGCTGAGGGAAGAGCGCCCGGAGATATGGGAGAAGGCATTATCGATCAAGGCAGCTGACGCGGTGAAGCTGATCGGAGAGGACGAGATCAGGAAACAGATCATCAAGAAGCACGGTCTTGACGTGTGGCACCGACACGCACACCCGACCATTACAGCAGTTCGGGACTTGCTGCCGAAAGAGGATCAGGCGGACTACATCACGTCTCAGTATGGCATCGATCACTATGAGGTTCAGCTGAAGGCGCTACCGGAGACGAAGGAATGAACGGAGAGCAACAGCATCGGTTCAATCTGAGAATGGATGGGGTGTCCTTGTACAAATTGAAGATCATCGCTGGACGAAGGCGAAGATCGGCAGTAGGTGAGGCACGTCTCGCCATTGATCGTGCGATTCGTGACTATGAGATTGAGCACGGAATAATCGAGGTGCCGGAGGTCCTGGGACGATGACGCCAGAACGACGTTGCAAGAGCTGTGGAGCCGTTGCCGGAGTTCCTGCGGAGAAGTGGGACGATCCCACTTTCAACACTTTATGCCCGGCGACCGAAATCACCGTAACCGGGATGTGCTTCTGCCGGATGTGGCATCCGTCAACGGATCGGAGGTTCGGGAAATGATACTCGAACTCAAACAGCGGATCGGGTTGTGGATCCTCAATCATATTCTGCATTGGGACACTGGGGATATGCTGCACGCAGCGGTATTTCACGGCGAACTCTCAGAAGAAGCATGGGAGATTTACGAACGGCAATATCACCTTACGGCAATCGTCACCTTTGACGAGCGAGGTTTTGAAACGGTCGGGATGAACATGAGGTTTGAACAATGATGCCGGAAGAAACCGCCGTTCAGGTTGTGGTTAATCACATTTCTTCGGACGAGTGGCCGGAATGGATCGAGATTCCCGGAAGCACCAAGAGAGCAGGGTTCAAAGTCCGGGCAAATGCAGACAAACCGCAAGCGAGTTTACAGCGGGCACGAATGATGCAGGAGCTGGCCCGGCAGGTGACAAGAGAATACCTCGGCAGCGGAAAGGGGGGGACGCTGCCGACTCTTTCGGATACAGAGGTGCCGGATGACTGAGAAAATGTTCACAGTGACTCTTGAGTTCAACGAGAATGCCCTGCTGGAACTGGAATATCTCTATGAACGAATGCCCAAGACAACGGCGATAAGCAAGATGATAGGAGCCGCGATAAAAGCCGCGAACAGTCAACTTGAGAACGTGCAGGCGGTGGATTGGTTATGATGATCAGTGTCGATACGGAAAAGAAAAAAGTCTCAATCTGGGAATTCGGGAACCGAATTTGCGTATTAGACTTAAACGAGAACTTACCCGTCCGTCTGTATAGGACTGACAGTAAGGGATCGGATGAGGTTGGGGTGGTGGATTGGCTATGACTGAAGCACTTGCAACGATTCAAGGAGAATACACGCCGGAACAGAAAGCAATCATGCTTGAAACGGTTGCCAAAGGATGCAAACCGGAACAGTTCATGTTGATGATGGAGCTTGCGAAGAAGTACAAGCTCGATCCCTTCGCCCGGCAGA
>NZ_JAWDKA010000018.1 GCF_032714615.1 Methanorbis furvi | reverse complement strand
AGGATGAGTGCGGGATCATCATGAAAATTCCGCATGAACTTATCTCAGAGGTGCGGCTGATCTCAACCGATCAATCGAAACTTAAGGTCATCGTCAAGGTCACCGGCTCCGGGCGGTTGTATGTTCCGAAGGTTGCGGATCCACATGATGCTCTGAATCTGGCAAAGGTTCTGTGGTGCGCTATGGGGGTGCTCTGAATGGATCGGATACTGCTCTATTCTGAATCAGATCCAGAGCAAAAAATCAGGGCAATTTTGCCGAAATCCAAAATTGAACTGATCACAACACCCACAGAGCCGGAACCCGAAACCGGAAAATATCCGGTCACTATCTACACCGACAAAGAAATGATCGTTGTCCTCGTAGAATCCAGTGTCGCAGGGCTTGAACTCGCAGATAAAATTCTTGGAAATTTTTGCTACGATGCCGCTGGCGTAATGTGCTTGGGTATTGCTGAGTCTCTTTTTCGGAGGCGGTTCTGAGATGACATATCATGGAAGCGAACTTGAGGTGAAAACGGATCACAAGGTAGTATCCCTCATGCTGAGATCCATTAACATGCGGAAACCTGAGCAATTGAGGCAGATATGGAGCACTATCCAAAAGGGACTCACAATCATGATCCATGACGAGATCGAAAAATGCGGCGTTCCCGTTTCAACACTCGACGGCGGAGAACTCAGTCTTGTGATCAAGTTCCGAGAATTCACTCCCGAAGAGGCGCGGTTGGTTGAGGGAAGGGAAGATGATCGCCACTGCGTGAAGTGCGACAACAGCTGCATGAAACAGAGGATGCGGAAAGACGACACGGAGGAACTCTCATGAGTCGGTATCTTGTTTGTCCGAACTGTGGGTTATGCCTCGAAGTATCTACTGAACCCACAACTGCAACACTCAAAGCAGATCACCGGTTGGTTTGTCCGGCTTGTGAAAAGGGGATGGTATTGGTGAAAGACCACGACGCAAAGTATGACTTCGTGGTTGCTTACAGGCAGCGGGACGAATCAGAGAAAAAGATCAAAGAGATCATCAACGAATCACGGAATAACACGGCGAAAGAGAACGATTCTGTAGAGGGTGTAAAATGGTAGAAATTCAACTCTCGTTCACTCCTGAGATGGAAGCGGCAATTCTTTCCCGTCGGAAGACTTGCACAACCCGTTTGGAGCAAAAAGGGGAGGCTGGAGACACGTTTCGACTGAAAGATGGGCGTGTTTGCTTTATTAGTTGCGTGGCCAATTTTAAATTTTGGCAAATTGTCTCCATATTGTATGGGGCGGAAGGGTTTGACGAGCCGGGAGATTTTACTGATTTCTGGAATAATCTACCGGGATATCCAAATCACGAAGAGTGCTGGGGACGCACGTTCCCGGTTCATTTCTTCACTCTTCGGGAGGAAAGATGATGCAGCCGACTAAGAAGACCTGCGGAACCTGCGGGCGCTGGGAACATGATCCCGCAAACCCGGAGAAGCGGATCGGCACGTGCAACACCGACGCGGAACGACACGGCGGATACTCGGTAAGAATGCGAAATGATAAGGCGTGCGACAAGTGGGAGGCGAAGAAATGACTGACGAGAACATTGCCGCCGATCTCGTTGCACTTGCGAAGTTCGCCAATAAGGAGTGGACGGCAATTCCGGCACTCGGCACGATCTATGATAGGTTTGGTAATGAGATTGTCGGAACACTTGACAATGGGTATGTTCGCATCAAGACCTCTTTCAGGGGGGTAGAGAAATGCATTGCGAAACATCGTGCAATCTGGATTGCTCAAAATGGATGCGTTCCCGATGATCCGACGTTGCAAATCAACCACAAGAACGGAATCAAGACGGACAATTCTATCATGAACTTGGAGCTTGTTACACCGAAGGAGAATAGCAACAATCCATACGCACCAAACACCCGAAAAGGAGAAAATCACCCGCAGAGCAAAGTCTCTGATGCTGACCGAAGGGAAATTCACCATAAGTACATGAGTACTCGACATCTCCCACGCGGACGCGGAAAAATTACGACATACCAACTGGCCAACGAATATCATCTCACTCATCAGCAGATAGGGAGGATCATTAAGCAGATCGAGGCGTCGATCAGGAGAGCCGAAGCTGAGGCAAAGGGGATGGCAGCATGAGGCCGAGAAGAAGAGACATCACCGGCGCTTACATGCGGCTCCGCACGGAGTTAATCAAAGAGTATCTCGCTGAAGGTTGCAACCTCCACTCTGCGATCCTCTACGCTGATGCTGATGTGCTGTATGTGGAGGGTCTCGGAGATAGAGCAATAAATCTCTTCCTTGAGGTTCCTTTGGAGGCGGCAACATGACCTTTGATCCTACTGTTGATCAGGGGTATCTACTGGAGGGGGAACTTCTCGGCATCTACCCGCAGAAACCGATAACCGACATCTACGAGTATGCCGCATGGTGCCGGGAGCTTGCAGACCGGTTTGCCTATCTTGCGAAGAACTTCAACACCGAAGCCGTCGCCGCAGTCGCAGAGATCCGAATGCAGCAGATCACCTCAGATGTGTATGAGCTGGTCGGAGTTCCTGACAAGAGAGCAACATCTGATCTTAATGCCCTGAAACTGAGGGAAGAGCGCCCGGAGATATGGGAGAAGGCATTATCGATCAAGGCAGCTGACGCGGTGAAGCTGATCGGTGAAGACGAGATCAGGAAACAGATCATCAAGAAGCACGGTCTTGACGTGTGGCACCGGCACGCACACCCGACCATTACAGCAGTTCGGGACTTGCTGCCGAAAGAGGATCAGGCGGACTACATCACGTCTCAGTATGGCGTCGATCACTACGAGGTTCAGCTGAAACAATTACCGGAGGCGAAGGAATGAACGGAGAGACCAAAACCTACTACTACGATAACGGGGAGTTCAGATGCAAATGTAAGTACGCGAGCCTGCATCATCCCCGATTAGGTTTTGTTTGTGGGATTATGGGGTGTAATCATCAGTTCGGAAAGGATGAAGATTATGTCTGTTGTAAGGATGTTCATGGAACACCAAAATGTAAAAAACACGCCGTAGAGAGTAAATCCAAGATAATTTGGTACACAGAACCCCTCTTCCCTGAAGATTTCGAGCGAGAAGTGACGATTTTCGAAGAACTCACACCACGAGATAGAGGTGATTTTGAAGATCGAGATAGGAGTGCTGAAAATGACTCCTGAACGACGTTGCAAGAGCTGCGGAGCCGTTGCCGGAGTTCCGGCAGAGAAGTGGGACGATCCCACTTTCAACACTTTATGCCCGGCGACCGAAATCACCGTAACCGGGATGTGCTTCTGCCGGATGTGGCATCCGTCAACAGATCGGAGGTTCAGGAAATGATACTCGAACTCAAACAGCGGATCGGGTTGTGGATCCTCAATCACATTCTGCATTGGGACACTGGGGACATGCTGCATGCAGCGGTATTTCACGGCGAACTCTCAGAAGAAGCATGGGAGATTTACGAACAGAGACATCACCTTACGGCAATCGTCACCTTTGACGAGCGAGGTTTTGAAACGGTCGGGATGAACATGAGGTTTGAACAATGATACCGGAAGAAACCGCCGTTCAGGTTGTGGTAAAACACATCACGCAGGAGTATCCCCGGTATGAGACTATCCGTATCGAAGGAAGCACGAAAAAACCGGGTGTCACCTGCACAATTTGCCCGGAAGATCCAGAGTGGACAGAGAAGAGAATGAAGTTTGTGATCCAAGAAGCGGCGAAGCTGAAGAAGATGCACGAGGAGCTTGTATGATCGACAAAATTACTCCGATAACTGAAGGTATGGAACCCCGGATCATAACTGATCCCGACGCCCTGATCATATCATCATTGTCCGATGAGTGGATCAGGTTCAAGGCACGAAGTCTTATCAGAACTGCCTTCGCAATTGGATTTGCAGCCGGTCTCATTGTTGCAACCGTCATTATTTCGTATGTTTTGGTGGTGGTCGGATGACTGAAGCACTTGCAACGATTCAGGGAGAATACACGCCGGAACAGAAAGCAATCATGCTTGAAACGGTTGCCAAAGGATGCAAACCGGAACAGTTCATGTTGATGATGGAGCTTGCGAAGAAGTACAAGCTCGATCCCTTCGCCCGGCAGA
>NZ_JAWDKA010000017.1 GCF_032714615.1 Methanorbis furvi | reverse complement strand
CATCCAGCAGTTCGGAGGGTTTATATCTTCTCAGAACGTATGATGTTACCTCGCAAACAGCGCGACCTGCGCTGAGATGGCGAACCCTCAAAAGTTCACATCTCGTGCAGTCTCGAAGAGTATAAATACGCTTCATGCGTATGTAATAAGGCTGTTTAAGTGGAGAACGAAACGCGAACCGACGTGCGATGCACGTGCGGTAGTTTGTTCTGACGTTGGTATTGTGGCGATGCGGACATTCATTGAAATGACCGCTGATTCCTTTAACGTTTTACGCCTGGTTTTGTTGAGTCGTTAACAAAACATGTGTGTATAATGTACTAAAAATTAATTCTGGTTGATCCTGCCAGAGGCCATTGCTATCAGGGTTTGACTAAGCCATGCGAGTCGAGAGGTTTCGGACCTCGGCATACTGCTCAGTAACACGTGGTTAATCTGCCCTTGGGTGGGAAATACTCCCGGGAAACTGGGGCTAATGTCCCATAGTGAATGCTTGTTGGAACACTGCATTCTCGAAAGATTTATCGCCCAAGGATGAGACTGCGTCCGATTAGGTAGTTGGTGGGGTAACGGCCCACCAAGCCTATTATCGGTACGGGTTGTGGGAGCAAGATCCCGGAGATGGATTCTGAGACATGAATCCAGGCCCTACGGGGCGCAGCAGGCGCGCAAACTTTACAATGCGAGCAATCGTGATAAGGAAACCCTGAGTGCCTGTAGATGCAGGCTGTTCATATATCTAAATCGTATGTGAAGAAAGGGCAGGGCAAGACCGGTGCCAGCCGCCGCGGTAATACCGGCTGCTCGAGTGATGGCCACTATTACTGGGTTTAAAGCGTCCGTAGCTTGATTGTTAGGTCTCTTGGGAAATCTTTTGGCTTAACCACAAGGCGTCTAAGAGATACCGGCAATCTAGGAACTGGGAGAGGTAAGCCGTACTTCGGGGGTAGGAGTGAAATCTTGTAATCCTCGAGGGACGACCTATGGCGAAGGCAGCTTACCAGAACAGCTTCGACAGTGAGGGACGAAAGCTGGGGGAGCAAACGGGATTAGATACCCCGGTAGTCCCAGCCGTAAACAATGTGCGTTAGGTGTGTCGGTTACCACGCGTAACTGATGCGCCGAAGAGAAATCGTGAAACGCACCACCTGGGAAGTACGGTCGCAAGGCTGAAACTTAAAGGAATTGGCGGGGGAGCACCACAACAGGTGGAGCCTGCGGTTTAATTGGATTCAACGCCGGACATCTCACCGGATAAGACAGCTGAATGATTGTCAATCTGAAGGTTTTACATGACTAGCTGAGAGGAGGTGCATGGCCGTCGTCAGTTCGTACTGTGAAGCATCCTGTTAAGTCAGGCAACGAGCGAGACCCACGCCAACAATTGCCAGCAGCATCTCCGGATGGCTGGGGACATTGTTGGGACCGCCTCTGCTAAAGGGGAGGAAGGAATGGGCAACGGTAGGTCAGCATGCCCCGAATTATCCGGGCTACACGCGGGCTACAATGGATGGGACAATGGGTAACAACACCGAAAGGTGACGTCAATCTCCTAACCCCACCCTTAGTTAGGATTGCGGGTTGCAACTCACCCGCATGAATCTGGAATCTGTAGTAATCGCGTTTCACTATAGCGCGGTGAATACGTCCCTGCTCCTTGCACACACCGCCCGTCAAACCATCCTAGTGAGGTTTGGATGAGACCCTGGTCTTTGCCGGGGTCGAATCTAGGTTTCGTGAGGAGGGTTAAGTCGTAACAAGGTAGCCGTAGGGGAATCTGCGGCTGGATCACCTCCTAATGATCCAAAACCATGTAAGACGTTAAACGGAATCGCATATAGCGGTCGTTTCAATGAACCGTACAATCACCACAGTACCAACACTCAATATGCACTCACACGTGCGTGCTGAATGAACAGCAGCAAAATGAACCTTTGACCAAAAGTTCATCAAACATATCAGTGTGAGGGGCGCGTAGCTCAGCTGGAAGAGCGCGGCGTTTGCAACGCCGAGGCCTGGGGTTCAAATCCCCACGCGTCCACTCCGCAGCCGCTAATTAGCGAATTAATTTCGTCTAATCGGTTGCGGTTGCAATGCACCCGGAAACGCGAGTTACCGGGGAAGGATCGAGAGTCACCGACTCTTTGAGATCGTGTATAGGTTTTGCATTTGGACGTTAAATGGGTATCAGCGGAAACCTTTCGTAGAAAAATCGAAAGCGTAAACATTTGTCGGTAAGGCAAAAAATACACTTAAGAGAACAGCAAAGGACCCTGGTTATAAAAGAAAATCCATTTACCACAAATAAAATCCAATTCGTAAACAACGAAACATCAAAGACATACCCTCGATTGTTAAATCAATCGAGAACAGAAACCTGGTTCTTATGCCAGTTAGTGGATGGTTTGGTTTGAGAGCTGATGAAGGGCGTGCCAAGCAGCGAAATGCCCCGGGAAGACGCAAGGAGTCTGTGATCCGGGGATCCCCTAATAGGACCTCCATACTCGCAAGAGTAAATCCGTCAGGATGGGGAACCCCCCGAAGTGAAACATCTCAGTAGGGGGAGGAAGAGAAATCAATTGAGATTACGTTAGTAGAGGCGATCGAACCCGTAACAGTCTAAACTGAATCCCGCAAGGGACATGTAGTGTATGGCCTTCAATGTAGCATGATAATGTCTAATGAAAGTGACCTGGAACGGTCCGCCTCAGAGGGTGACAGCCCCGTACGTGGTCGCATTATCAGCTTAGAAGAGACCTGAGTAGCGTGGGTTGGAATTCCCGCGTGAACAAGGGGGTCACCTAACCTCCAAGACTAAATACTCCTCAAAACCGATAGCGAATTAGTAGCGTGAGCGAAAACTGAAAAGCATCCCTAAAAAGGAACTGAAAAGTGCCTGAAACTAACTGGTGATCGTGTGTTGCGGCGTGAAAGGATCTTCTCGTCGAAAGAACCCGTCGCGAGGCGGTAGTATGAGACGAGTTGCCGATGTCGCAACTTACGTTTTGAAGAACGGGCCAAAGAGTGTATTCCATTGGCGAGGTTAACCGTCAAGGGCAGCCGCAGCGAAAGCGACACGATCGTAGCGCAAGCATGGATCGGCGTACCAATAGTGCGTGGAGTCAATGGGATCCGACCTGAAACCTGGTGATCTATGCCTGAGCAGGTTGAAGCGTGCCGAAAGGTGCGTGGAGGACCGCATGCGGTATTGATATGCAAATCATTCGCGTGACTTGGGTATAGGAGTGAAAGATTCATCGAACCGGGTGTCAGCTGGTTCCTCTCGAAACATGTCTAAGCATGACCTCGACCGAGATCGATAGTGAGGTAGAGCACCTATCGGGAATCCCGGGGAAGAAATTCCTCGCTTCCTTGTAAAACTCCAAACTCCCTATCATCGTAGACGTCGGGCAGTCCGGGCTACGGGGTAAGCTTGTAGTCCGTAAGGGAGACAACCCAGACCATGGTTAATGCCCCCCAATGTAGGCTAAGTGTCAACACTGAATGAAGTCCTAGGTCAAAGACAACTGGAAGGTGAGCTCAGAAGCAGCTATCCTTTAAAAAGTGCGTAACAGCTTACCAGTCAAGATTTAGGGCGCAGAAAATGGACGGGGCTCAAGCCTACTGCAGATACCATGGCGCACGTTTTTGAACGTGATCGAGTAGAGAGGCGTCCTGTATGGGCTGAAGCAGGGTCGTAAGTTCCTGTGGACCGTATAGGAATGAGAATTTTGGCAGTAGTAGAAGCAAAGAATGGTGAGAATCCATTCCGCCGAAGGGGCTAGGTTTCCTCGGCAATGTTCGTCAGCCGAGGGTTAGTCGGTCCTAAGCTGCATCATAACTTGAATGCAGCAACAGGGAAACAGGTTAATATTCCTGTACCATGCGTTGATAATACTGACGCATCGGGTTATATATAGCGGAACCATCGTTCCGTCCAATCGTATAAACTCTTGGAGTACCGTAATGGTGAGAATTGAGTGAAATCGTGATGGCGTAAGTATGTTCATACCTGGTGCCCGTGAAAAGGTAACGCATTGACCGTACCGAGAACCGACACAGGTGCCCCTAGTTGAAAAGACTCAGGCGTGTCGGAATTATTTGTGGTAAGGGAACTCGGCAAAATGGCCCCGTACCTTCGGAATAAGGGGTGCCTGCCTCGCGATGAGGCAGGTCGCAGTGACCAGGGAGCTCTAACTGTCTAACAACAACATAGCAGACTGCAACTCCGTAAGGACTAGTATAGTCTGTGAATCCTGCCCAGTGCGGGTATCTGAACACTGAGTACAATCGGACGAAGGACCCGTAAACGGCGGGGGTAACTATGACCCTCTTAAGGTAGCGTAGTACCTTGTCGCTTAATTGGCGACTTGCATGAATGGATCAATAAGGGCTCTACTGTCCCTACCGCAAATCCGTTGAACCTTTTATCCTTGTGCAGAGGCAAGGGACTCCCATCGGGAAGTGAAGACCCCATGGAGCTTTACTGCAGCCTGTCGTTGAATTACGGTATTACATGCGCAGCGTAGATGGTAGGTGTTAATGCTCATATTCCGGTATGAGTGGAGCCAACGTTGAGACACCATCCTTGTTCTGCTGTAATTCTCACTCGTATTCATTACGAGGACATCGGTAGGTAGGCAGTTTGGGTGGGGCGCCACACCCTCGAAAACATATCAAGGGTGCCCTATGGTCAACTCATGTGAGTCAGCAACTCACAGGAGAGTGTCAAGAGCATAAGTTGGCTTGACGTGATTTCGCACAGCAAGAAATCACGAGTGGAAACACGGGTCTAACGAACCAATACGCCTTTTTGGTGAGGGCTATTGACTACAGAAAAGCTACCCTGGGGATAACAGAGTCGTCGCCGGCAAGAGCACATATCGACCCGGCGGCTTGCTACCTCGATGTCGGTTCTTTCCATCCTGGCTGTGCAGCAGCAGCCAAGGGTGAGGTTGTTCGCCTATTAAAGGGGATCGTGAGCTGGGTTCAGACCGTCGTGAGACAGGTCGGTTACTATCTGATGGGAGTGTTCGAAATCTGAGAGCAAGAATGAAATAGTACGAGAGGAACTTTCATTCGTCACCTCTGGTGTATCGGTTGTCTGATAAGGCAGTGCCGAGCAGCTACGTGGCACGAGATAAAAACTGAAAGCATCTAAGTTTGAAACTTCGCTTGAAAAGAGATTTCGTTACAGAGCACCGGTAAAAGACCGGGTTGATAGGTTTGGGATGTAAGCACGAAGGCAACGACGTGTTCAGTCCGCAAATACTAATGCTCAAATCCAAGTTTCCTTGTATGTCTGCAAATGATTTTCGTTCAATTCGGATTGGCAGTGGCAGATGGACTTCTCCTTAAAAACAAAAGGTGTCCTCGCTGTAACTGTTCTACGACACAAGGTTTCGCTGTGCCCAGACGTTATCCAAATGCAAAACTTATACTAACCTATATAAACGGTAACTGCATACATTGTATGCCAAAATTAGTTACTGTGCCAAGTTGGCGGAGTGGCCACGCGGCTGCCTGCAGAGCAGCTACACTCCCGTTCAAATCGGGAACTTGGCTTGGGGGATTATGCGGCCATAGCAGAGAGGTTCCACCCGGACCCATTCCGAACCCGGCAGTTAAGCTCTCTTACGTCGGATACTGTACTGAGATACGCGAGTTCTCGGGAACTATTCAACGCTGCACCCCCTTCCTTTTGATTGA
>NZ_JAWDKA010000016.1 GCF_032714615.1 Methanorbis furvi | reverse complement strand
TCATGGTTGCGATCAGGGTAGGAGTGGCGTCTGAAGAGAAGAAGTACAGTTTCGGAACTGCAGTTCCATCATTCTCAACTCTGACAGTCTCATACACGAATGCTGAGCCATGGGTCGCGGCATCGACAATTCTGCCGCCGTCAGCTACGGAAACATCCTTATATTTGGACTCGTCGCCCACAGTAACGTTGATGGTGTAGATACCTTCTGCAGCGTATTTGTGGGTCACGTCCTGAGTTGCATCAAGCGAGTCAATGGTGACCTCCGGGGTGTCGTCGCCGAAGTAGATAGTTGCAGTCTCACCAATGTAGGCATCGCCGGATGCAGTGATGGTAAGGGTATACTCATCGTCCGCAATTACGCTGTCATCGCCGAGAAGGAAAAATCCTGATGGGGTACCTGTCTTTACCGTGAAGTTGTACCCTTTGGAAAGGTTCTGGTACAGACCAGAGGCTACCTCATCATCGATTGTAATCTGACCTCCAACTTCAGTGGTTATTTTGTCCCCTGCTGAAGTGGTGAAGATAACACCCGCAGGTAATCGGACTTTACCAGCGCCCTCATCGATCAGAATAAAGGTACCTGAAAGAAGTTCTGCACCTGGTGCAGATACATTAACGTTGATTTCTGAACCTACAGCTGCAGTTACTGTGATCTCGATGTCATCGATCTCAGTCAGATCATCTGAGGTTGCTGAAATGGTTTGTTCGTTCAGAACTGCGGTAAATTCGATAGTCTCTTCGTATGAATTATCCGCATTTAATTCAACGTCACCAGACTGTATTCCTTCATAGGATACAGTTACAGTTACTGTCTCATCAACATAACCATCACCAGTAACAGTGACGATAAAGGTCTGACCCTCGACGACTGTATCCGGATCTGCTACGAGTGCGATAGTCGGTGCATCGGGATCAACTACAGTAAGGGTTGCGGTTGCTGTATCGGAACCGAGAACTTTATTGGTTGCAGTAAAAGTAACATCACCAGCAGTGTCTCTAGTGTAACCCACAATCGTGATTGTTCCCGTTGTCTCAGTTTCTTCAATAGCGAGATCATCGTATTCTTCGCCATCATTATCAGTGATGGTGTATGTCATGTCCGCATCAGCTGCGGTGTTCAGTGTCAGGGTGACAGTGATATCATCGGTATCACCCACGTCCACATCAGATGGAAGCAATGTCAGCGTCTGTGCTGTTGCTGCAGATGCTGCTCCGACAAAGAGCATTGCTGCAAGCAGAACGACGAGAACTGCCATAATTTTCGTGTTTTTCAAGTTTAATTCCTCCTAAGTGAGGATGCAATTATCCTTTGAATATTCTCACAAATCTCCCAACAACAGTCAATATCACATACAAAACTGCCTTAGAAAGAAAGAAAGAAAATTTATTCACTAAATTTCCTACCAAAATCACTGCAAAAAATTCTGAAAAATAGACCCCAAACATCTTCTGCAATCAACGAAACACCCCAACCCGAGCAATACCCGATCATAGCAAAAGTACACAGGAAGCATCACAAATTTCAGACACAAAATATTGAATCCTACCACGCAAAATCCATCCGCATACCTATATCCCGACCTGAAACACACTATAGTACATGTACTGGTACGGGTCGGGAACTGACATCTCAACAGACCCAGCAAATGTCGCCGCACGGATTCGCACGACAAAAACCGATATGGCAAAATACGTCCCCTGTGACTGGAAGCAGGCACAGAAACTTGGTCTGGTAAAAGACCGGCACGACTACATCGAAACCCTCCGCCGCACTACAATATACATGGCCGAGGAAGGCATTGCCGCATGTTCGCAGGAAAAAGACGTTGAACTCCTGCAAATGGTTCGAACACTCGATGAAATGGACACCGTGATCAACCTCCTCACCGAACGATTGATCGACTGGTACATCTCCATCACTCCTGCATTTTCCCGCAAGTATCGCGGCTCGGGAGCCGGAGCCGCAAAACTTCTGCCGATTATTGGAAAGAACGGAACCGAACCAATGAAAAAAGTTGCCAGAGAAATTTTGTCGATGTCAAATGCCAGAACAAATCTGATGAAAGAAGTCTCGCGATCCGCAGTATCAGTAATTCCCAACATGAGTGCTCTGGTGGGAGGCCTCGTGGCCGCCCGCCTCGTGTCGCGTGCCGGAGGCCTTGCTGCTGCTGCAAAAATGCCCGGTTCATCCATGCAGGTAATCGGAGCCGAAGGAGCACTCTTCTCTCACATCCGTACCGGTTCGCCCTCGCCAAAACATGGCATTATGTTCCAGCACCGGCGTGTTCACAATGCTCCGCGTGAGGTTCGCGGCCATGTAGCCAGAGCCCTTGCAGCAAAACTGGTGATCGCAGCCAGACTGGATTACTATCGGGGGGAGCTTGATCCGAAGTTTGTTGACGAAGCAAATGCGAAGATCGATCATCTGATGGAGGCCGACAAATGATCTCGGTTGATGGGACGCTGGTGTCCGCGGGCGAAGGCGGCGTGTACGGCGAGCGGATGATTGGCGGACATCGGGTGTGGGATCCGTACCGAAGCAAGTTGTCCGCACTCTGGTATCTGGACAAATCAACAGATCTTTCTTCGGACGCTGTCGTTCTGTATCTTGGTGCGGCAAACGGAACGACTGTTTCGCATGTAGCAGATTATGCGGAGGTTGTGTATGCGGTGGAGTTTGCCCCGCGACCGATGCAGGATCTTCTGATGGTTGCAAGGAAACGAAAAAATATCGTGCCAATCTTTGCGGATGCAACACAGCCGCAGCGATATGCTCCGCTTCTTGAGGCGGCTGATATTATTTATCAGGATGTTGCCCAGCCAAATCAGGCAGGTATTGCGATCAAACATCTGCCGTTTTTGAAGAGAGGCGGAGTGTTGATTCTGATGCTGAAGACACGGAGTGTTGATATCAGAAAGAGTCCCGAGGAAGTTTTTGCGAATACGTGCGAGGAGTTGTCGCGTGCAGGTCTTTTGGTCCGAAAATCTCTGTGGCTTTCACCATACCATGCTGACCATGCAGCGATTGTGTGCGAGCGGTTGTGAAGGATTTTATATTTTTTTGACGCAGGTATTGGTATGAGTCGGTTTGTGTTTAGTCCGCTGTCGGTCTGGCTTTTGCTGGGACTGATTCTGCTGATTGTTGTTGGTCTCCCTCTGCTGTTTCTGGGAATTATCGGTGCGGCACTTTCTCATCTGGGTTTTAGTTTCTGGGTGATTGTGGGTCTGCTGATTCTGATCGTTGTAGGAAGTTTTGTGAATATTCCGTTGTATACGATGCAGCCGAAGGAGGAGCGGGCACGAAAACCCAGCGGGCAGTATGCGCCATCAATGTATGATACGATGTACCGGACTGATCGCTGGCCGGTTGAGGAACAGCGTGGCATGGATATTTCGGTGAATGTGGGTGGGGCTGTGGTGCCGGTTCTGATTTCTGTGTATCTTGTTGGCATGGTGGTGTTTGGTTTTGTGCAGACTGATGCCTGGTTTTTGGTCCGGCTTCTTGCGGCGGTTGGTGTTGTGACGGTGGTGGTGTATCTGGCGGCACGACCTGTGCGGGGGATTGGTATTGCAACGCCGTTTTTTGTTCCGCCGCTGGTGACGGTCGCGGTTTCACTGATCCTTTGCGGCGGGTTTGGACTGCCTGCGGCAATTATGGGATTTGTTGCGGGAACGTTTGGGACATTGGTCGGTGCTGATCTGCTGCACCTTCGGGAGGTTTATGATGAGGGGGCAGGGATGCTTTCGATCGGTGGTGCTGGTACGTTTGACGGGATTTTTCTGACAGGGATTATTGCGGCGCTTCTGGCGTCGTTTTGATCTTTTTTATCCCCTCGATTTCGAGGGGGTTGGGTGTGACATCAGGCTGAGTAGTGTTCGATTGAAAATCGTTATGTTAATTAAGGGTTAATGCGTATTTAGTAAGGCAACATAGCCCGTTAGTGTAGTGGTCAATCATGGGGGACTCTGGATCCTCCGACAGCAGTTCGAATCTGCTACGGGCTACTCGTTTTTATTAAGTGTTATTATAATATTGTTCAAAGCACAATGTTATGCTATGAAGGTTATTCGTGCGCCGAGTCTGGGGCGTGCTCATGAGTTAGTTGTCCGGTATATTTTGCAGGAAGGATATTTTCTGCGAACTGAGAACGGGGAGGATACGATTGAGACGGATGAGGTGTGTCTGAGAGTCGAAACACCGCTCGATTCACCGATGGCGTCAACGTGCTCGCGGTTCCGCGAGGCGTTTCTTGAATCGTATGCACACAATCTTTTGTTCGGGTCAGACGCTGTGTTTGAGTACGATTATCACGGGCGGTTGTTTGACTGGGGATGCGGACTTTCTGATGAGTCGGGGGAGATTCACACTGATCAGATCAAATATATTATTGAGAAGCTGAAGGAGAGCCCTGAGTCGCGTCGTGCTGTTGGAGTTACGTGGTGTCCGCCGGTTGACGGGAAGCTTGGTGACTGCCCGTGTCTTCAGCTGATTCAGTGCGTTGTGCGAAACGGCCGGCTTGATATGAAGGTGGTGTTCCGGAGTAATGATATGTTGTCTGCTGCGGGTGCGAATATGTTTGCTCTGGCAAAGCTTCAGGAGTTTATTGCGGGAGAGGTGGGGGT
The DNA here is from genome assembly GCF_032714615.1 of Methanorbis furvi. NCBI lineage: Archaea > Methanobacteriati > Methanobacteriota > Methanomicrobia > Methanomicrobiales > Methanocorpusculaceae > Methanorbis > Methanorbis furvi. The sequence continues at coordinate 2,123 of NZ_JAWDKA010000016.1, read as the reverse complement.
TCTGGTTGGGTCGTACACACATATTTCTCTGGTGCCGCACATTTATTTCAAACGTGATGCGGCAGATATTCCGCCGTTCTGTCAGAAAGGATCTGCGTTTACACCGAGCGAGGAAGTTTGTCGGGCATGCGGCGGCTGTGCTTTGGCACGGCGATAATTTTTTCCAATAATTTTTTTGAAAAGAGCTGTTGTTTGTGAAGATGGCAGTTCACCGGACATTTTTTTCAATGTCCGGGTGCATACTTCCCATTTCATAATGTCGGGGGCGACGTGGGGAGTTCTATCATGTTATCTCACCCGGTGATTTGGGCGAGAGGTATAGAATAAATGTGAGGTATGCCGCCACTTCGACCGATGATGATTCATCAGCTACCATATTGTATTCCCCGCAGATTTATGTAAGTATTGGTCATAAATTAGGTTTAGTTGTCTGTCGGGTGGGTCTTTGTCAGGGTTTAGGGTACTGAAATAAATTTAGTTTTTTTTCTGAAAAGTACGTGGACGATTGAGTTGTTTGTTCGCTTACTCTTTCAAAAAAAACCAATTCTTTTGTGGGGTCACCTTGCTAAACTCTCATTTACAAAAAATAAAATTAGCCTTTTTTCTTCTTTCTGTACGATAATACGTACGAAAAGAAGAGAAAAATTTGACATGTTGTTACCAACATCTGCGTCATCAGTACCCTCAGGGAAAATGTAGTTGTAGTTTGCACTATTATAATATAGGTGATGGTAGGGCAAATGGCATACAGTCATTCTTCATCAGCACCCGTTGTTTGTCGAATGAGATTTGATGTGGAAAGGTATGCGATATTATGGTATGGCCGGTATTGTTTTCTTGCGCTGATCAGATTTTATTCCGGATCGATGTTCGACAAGCTCTGTATTGGTAGGATTTAATCACATTTGACCACAAAGCCTATTATACTCAATATACAAATATCAAAGCATATTCCGTTGATCGGAGTATAACCCTTGCAGAATGATTATTCGGCATCTGTCGAATGTCACGTATTGCATGTATCACATGCAGAAAATTAAATCCTAACTTAGGAGGAATTAAACTTGAAAAACACGAAAATTATGGCAATTCTCGTCGTTCTGCTTGCAGCAATGCTCTTTGTCGGAGCAGCATCTGCAGTAGGAGCAGATACGCTGGAATTAGACCCACCTGAGGTGACCGTGAATGTCGCCGGGGATATTGAGGTCACCCTGACACTGGATGCCGCGGCTGAAAGTGCTATGATATACGAGATCACTGATAGTGATTCAGAAACGTACGACGATATCACTTTTGAAATCGGTGAGATAGAGAAATCAATCACGATTACGGGTTACACTAGAGACACTGTTGGTGAGGTTACTTTTACTGCAACCAATGATGGTGACTCCGGAGATACAGCAACCGCAACCCTTACTGTAAATGCTGCACCTGGGCCAGTAGTTCCGCAGATCAACGTTAATGTATCTGCACCTGGCTCAGAAGTTGTCGTAGGTACATTTGCCCTTGTGGATGTAGTAGATAGTGCTGTCGCCCCATTAGATGATGGTATTGTCTTCACCACTTCAGCAGGTGACGAATTAGAGACCGAAAATGGAGGTCAGGTTACCATCGCGACTGACACACCGTCTGGTCTGTATCAGAACCTTGATCTGGGGTACAACTTCACAGTAAAGACTGGCGCACCTGTATCTGGATTTTTCCTTTCCGGCGATGGCAGCATAATTGCGGGCGATGAGTATACCCTTACCATCACTGCATCCGGCCAGGCCTACGAGGGTGCGATTGCAACTATCTACTTCGGCGACGACACCCCGGAGGTCACTATTGACTCGCTTGATACAACTCAGGACGTGACCCACACATACACGGCAGAAGGTATCTACACCATCAACGTTACTGTGGGCGACGAGTCCAAATCTAAGGATGTTTCCGTAGCTGACGGCGGCAGAATCGTCGATGCCGCGACCCATGGCTCAGCATTCGTGTATGAGATTGTCAGAGTTGAGAATGATGGAACTGCAGTTCCGAAACTGTACTTCTTCTCTTCAGACGCCACTCCTACCCTGATCGCAACCATGACCGCCAGTGACGACATTGGGACCTACAACCTTCTCGATGCA
>NZ_JAWDKA010000015.1 GCF_032714615.1 Methanorbis furvi | reverse complement strand
AAAAAAATCCCAGCTCTTTTCTCATCCCATCACCGGATGAAAAACTCCCATATCACAAAACACCAATCAGCGCGCTTCACCTTGCAACAGCAAACAATAATGCTTATTTTTATACACAGATGATTTTTAATGAAACAAAATGCACATAATTTAAATACGCGAGAACCACACCTTGATCTATGTTCCCTAAAGACGGTCGCACGACCCTTACGGTGGATGACATCCCAAAAAAATGGTATAACATCGCCGCAGATATCGGTTCGCCGGAGATACTCAATCCAGCAACCATGAAGCCGGTAACTGCAGCTGACCTCGCCCCGGTCTTCTGTAAAACATCTGTTGAACAGGAGCTTGACACAACCCACCGGTTCATCGACATCCCGGATCAGGTCCGGGAAGCCTATGCACAGTTCGGCAGAGTAACACCGCTGCAGCGGGCGTACCATCTTGAGCAATACCTCAAAACTCCCGCAAAAATTTACTTCAAACGTGAAGACGTAAGCCCGACCGGCAGCCACAAGCTCAACAGTTCCATCGCCCAGGCCTACTACAACAAACGCGACGGAACCGAACACCTCACCACCGAAACCGGTGCAGGCCAGTGGGGATCTGCATTATCCCTCTCCTGCAACTACTTCGACCTCGATGTGATCATCTTCATGGTCAAAGTCAGCTTCGATCAGAAACCGTTCCGCAGATCCATCATGGAAACCTACGGAGGAACAGTCTATCCCTCGCCAAGCCCGATCACCGAGTACGGAAAATCCGTCCTTGCCACAGACCCGTCCTACGGCGGAACGCTTGGAACCGCCATCACCGAAGCAGTCGAGATGGCAGTCAAAGACCAGACCGGCAAAACCAAATACAGCCTCGGCAGTGTTGCCAACCATGTCTGTCTGCATCAGACCGTGATCGGTCAGGAACTCATCGCCCAACTCGAAGCAATCGATGTCGTCCCCGACCACATGATCGGCTGCATCGGCGGAGGAAGCAACTTCGCAGGATTCGCATTCCCGATGATCGAAAGAAAACTCAAAGGAAAAACGAACACCAACTTCCTTGCCGTCGAACCATCAGAAGTTCCCTCCCTCACCAAAGGCGAGTACCGCTACGACTTCGGCGACTCAGGCGAGATAACTCCACTGTTCAAAATGTACACGCTCGGTCACGACTTCACGCCAAACGCAGTTCACGCAGGAGGACTCAGGTACCACGGCATGAACCCGCTCGTCTCCGAACTCTACGACAAAAAGATCATCAACGCAGTATCCTACAACGAAGACCAGATCTTTCAGGCAGCGGTCACCTTCGCACGAACCGAAGGAATTATTCCAGCCCCTGAGTCATCGCATGCGATTCGCGGAGCAATCGAACTCGCACTTGAAGCAAAGAAAAAGAATGAGGAGCAGACCATCGTCTTCAACCTCTCCGGTCACGGACTGCTGGACATGGTCGGTTATTCCAACTATCTCAAGAAGTCAAAGCATCCGGTCATCGAAGTGTAAGGGCGGCGGTCCTGGCGTTTGCAACAAACGCCAGGGTTCGCGCAGCATTCCGTACACCATCTTTTTTCACGCCGGAATGCACGTCAACCGCATACGGCCGGACGCGGCGAACAGCTTCTGCCACATTTTCAGGCGTCAGACCACCGGCAAGAATTACCGGCACGCGTGATTCCTCAACAATTTTTGCACTGATACGCCAGTCATGCACGATGCCGGTTCCACCAATCCGGTCGGCTGTCCGCGTGTCAAGAAGAATTGCATCAGCCGCTTCAGCGAAATATTTCGCCGCATCAACTGCTGATGCATCCATCACATGCACAGCCTTGATTATTCTGAGATACGGCAGGGCCGCCCTGACCTCATCAATGTCCTCCAGCGAAACCAGGTCCTGAATCTGCAAAGTTGTGCAGTACGACTCCCGGGCAATACGAATCAGATCAGTTGGCTTTTGCAGATGCGTGACCGCGACCGGTTCGATGAACGGCGGCAAGCTCGCGATCATTGATGCTGCTTCAGCGCAGGACACCGCGTCCTGCGTTACATGCGTAATTCCCATCAGAAACCCGATGGCATCAGCTCCCGCAGCAACAGCGCAGGCGAGATCGGCGGGGGAACCGGTCCCGCAGATCTTTACCTTCATTACGAGACCTCAATGTCGTAGACCGCATGCCAGCTTGTCGGCGAGTACGAACGAAGCACATGCTCCGTAACTTTTGCATTCGGAAACACGCGGAAAATTTCTGCGTTGTGTTCGCCTTCTCGCTCTACCAGTGAGTAGAGGTGCACAACTGTTCCCGGTTTTGTGAGAGGGGCCGCGGCAGCGAGAAACGCTGCGGCATCCATCGGGAGGTTCATGATGATCCGATCAAACTGCATCGGCGACAAAATTTCTGCAAGATTTTTTGCATCACCGAGCATGGGAATCACATTCGTGAGATGATTCAATCGAATATTTTTTTGCATCAGAAGCACTGCTTCAGGATTGAGATCGTTGGCAATCACGAGGTTTGCGCATGCCCCGAGCATCACCGGAAAGGGACCGACACCGGCAAACATGTCAAGAATTTTTTCGTTCGTTTTCATCTGCGACAAAATTCTCTGACGTTCGTTCGCAAGTCGTGCAGAAAAGTACGCGGCGGTCAGATCAATTTTCATGCGGCGGCCGTACTCATGATACATCGTCTCGGTCGTGTCGATTCCCGCAAGAACTTTGAATGTTTTTGTGCGGAACTCGCCTTCGACCGGCGAGGTCGCGAAGAGTGCAGTGTGTGCCGAAGGCCGGGCGGCAAGAATTTTTTCTGCGCCGCGGGCATCATCGTCCTGCAGGACAACAATGCCGCCGATCTGTTCGTGACGAGGGAGTTCTTCGACCGCCTGATTTTCCACAAACTCAGCGGTCACCGCTCCAACGCACTCGAAGAGGACCGGGATCAAAAGATATCCGTCCTCAACACGCGGGCGAAGAGACCGGTCGGCGACTCCTTCAGCGATGGCATTTCTTCGTGCGGCCTCGCCGTCACGAACCGGCACCCGGAGGCACCACTGCTCCTTCATGACCGGTTCTCCTTCGCGGTTTTGATGACGAGGGAAAGTGCACGTGCGGCTTCGGTCACGTCCGGAGCGCTGACCACTGCGGAGATGACGGCAACGCCGTCAAGGCCTGCGGCGATCAGCTCGGGTGTGTTTTCTGCGTTGATTCCGCCGATGCCAACAACCGGACACATCACTGCAGAACATATCTCACGGACTGCCGCAACGCCGTGTCCGCTCCCTGCATCAGATTTCGAAGACGTTGAAAACACCGGACTCACCGCGACATAATCAGCGCCTGCGGCCTCCGCCTCTCTGGCTTCATCCGCATTTCCTACAGAGATGCCGATAAGAAAATTTTTCGGACAGAGTTTTTTGACCGCACCGATCGGGAGGTCGCTCTGACCAAGATGCACGCCGTCAGCTCCAACCGCGAGCGCGACATCCATACGATCGTTCACGATGAAGAGTGCCCGACCGCGACAGATCTCTTTCATCCGACAGGCAATTTCATACAACTCGCGCGAGGATTTTTCTTTGTCACGCAGCTGGATTATGTTTGCTCCTCCCGCGACCGCACGGCGAGCGATCTCTTCATGCGTCAGGCCGCGAGACAGCGTTTCATCAGTGACAACGTAGAGATCGTACATTAGTACTCAATAATTTTTGCAGACGCTTCAAGATCTTCGGGAGTCAGTGAGGCGACCGCGTCAAGGAACGCCGGCTTGAACGAACCCGGGCCGCGGGCAATTTTTGCCGCCTTCTCTCCGGCAATACCGAGCGCTGCCATTGCGGCAGCACAGCCGTGCAGGGTATCAGAAGCTGCGGCTGCAAATGCCCCGGTAACCGCAGCTGCCATGCAACCGGTACCGGAGAGCCTGCCCATAAGAGGGACGCCGTTCGCAACACCCAGCGTCCGGTTGCCGCTGCAGATGATATCCTCTGCGCCGCTCATGACCACAATGCAGCCGAGCTGCTTTGCAAGCTCCTGCGTGATCATCTTTTTGTCGCCGGAAACACTTCCTGAGTCGACCCCGCGAACAGTTGCGGCAGTCCCTGCAAGAGTTCCGATCTCTCCGGCATTTCCTTTGATGACGGTTATCGGCAGTTCATCAATCAGCATCTCTGCGGTTTTCGTACGATACGGCGTTGCTCCTGCTCCGACCGGATCGAGAATGATCGGAATGTTGCGGTCTGCGGCAACTCTGCCGGCAACAAGCATGCCTTCAATCTGTTTCGGATCAAGAGTTCCGATGTTGAGAACAAGAGCGCTGGCAATTCTGGTCATGTCAATAACATCCTCAGGGGCATGGGACATAACCGGCGAGGCTCCGATACAGAGCGTGATGTTTGCACAGTCATTTACTGTGACGTAATTCGTGATCTGGTGAACAAGCGGTGACGTCGTTCTGACTGATTCAAGAATCTTGGCATATTTCTGCATAGGACACCTTTGATAGGATAAGTATTGGTCAGGACCTCAGAAAAATGTTTTAGTGTGCGTGCCGAATGGTATATATTATGGATGAGCAGCTTGCAAAGATCCGTTCCGGCGATCTGAAACTCTACGCTCTGGAAAAACTGATGCCCGCAGACGAGGCGGTTTCTCTTCGCAGAAAATATATCGAGGAGGAGACGTCAGCTGATCTCTCGGCGGTCGGCTCGTACTCGATTCCGATCGATCGCGTGGTTGTAAGAAATATTGAGAATATGATCGGCTGTGTACAGATTCCGGTCGGCGTTGCAGGGCCGGTTATGGTGAACGGCGAGTATGCGAAAGGCAGCTTCTGGCTTCCGATCGCAACTACGGAAGGGGCACTGACCGCTTCGATCAACCGCGGGTGCAGTGCGATTACGAAGGCCGGAGGGGCAGAGGTTCGCATTCTTCGTGATGGAATGACGCGGGCACCAATCTTTGCGGCAACTTCGGTTGCCCATGCGACCGAGGTGGCCCGCTGGGCTGAGGACAATCTTCTGCTGCTGAAGACTGCGGCAGAGGAGACGACGCATCACGGAGAGATGATCGGTCTTACGACGTACGTTGTCGGAACAAATGTGTTTGTTCGGTTTGAGTTTGATACGAAGGATGCGATGGGGATGAATATGGTGACGATCGCATCCGAAGCTGCGGCAAAACTGATCGAAGAGGAGACCGGCGCACGCATGGTTTCAACGTCCGGCAACATGTGCTGCGACAAAAAGCCGTCGGCCATCAATGTGATTGAGGGGCGGGGCAAATCAGTTTCCGCAGGAGTGTTCCTGCCGGACGACATGGTTGCGTCCGTGTTCAAGACTGATGCGAAGACGCTTGCCGAAGTGAATATGCGGAAAAATCTGGTAGGCTCAGCACGTGCGGTGTCGCTTGGGTTCAATGCCCATGCGGCGAACGCGATTGCGGCAATGTTTCTTGCATGCGGTCAGGATCCTGCGCATGTTGTTGAGGGCAGCAATGCGATTACGACCGTGGACGCAGTTCCGGGCGGAGTTTATGTGTCGGTTTCCCTGCCGTCCCTTCAGGTGGGAACGGTCGGCGGAGGAACTACGATTGCAACACAGAACGCGTGTCTGTCGATGCTTGGTGTTGCGGGCGGAGCGGAAAATCCAGGGGATAATGCAAAAGCGTTTGCAGAAATTGTGGCGGTCGCGGTCCTCGCCGGAGAGCTGTCGCTTCTCGGCGCTCTTGGTGCGCAGCATCTGGCCAAGGCCCATCAGGAACTGGGCCGCGGCGGGACGAAGTAACTTTTTTCGCTCATCTCTTTTTTTCTGCCCTTTCAAACATCCCTTCCATGATTGTCATCATGATCATGCACAAATCCTATCGAGTCCATGTGAGAGTAGAGGGGATTGTAATTCCATGAAATCGATAGAGGATATCAATACAAAAGTTGCCGGAAAAACTGCGGTGGTACTCACCGCATCAGAACTCAAGAAACGTATCCGGGCTGGCGATGCCGTCACCGCCGAAGACGTCGATGTTGTCACCTGCGGAACGTTTGGCATAATGTCCGGTACTGCCGCAGTGATTGCGTTTCAGGCAACAGAGCCGGGAGCCTTTCGTCACGCGACCGGCATGACGCTGAACGGCGTTCCGGCACATCTCGGCCCCTGCCCGAACGAGAGCAATGGCCATGTGGATGCGATGGTTTACGGAACAGCTGCATCGAGCCGTGCCGGCTATGGCGGCGGCCATCTGTTTGCCGACCTTGTCGATAAAAAATCCGTTGAAGCAGTTATCGAAACTGATGCAGGTACGATCACCAAAACAATAACAATTGACGAGATGAGTTCGGCGAGAATGATTGTCACTCGCGGTGCGTTCAAAAATTATATGGCATTTGTCAATCCCTCACCAGATGAAATCACCACGATATTTTCCGTGACACCGATGCAGGGAAACATGAGTGAAGCAACATTCTCCGGCTGCGGCGAGATCAATCCGCTCGAAAATGATCCAACCCTCAGATTCCACACGCCCGGAACCGGAGCTCTTGTCAACGGGGCTCAGGGAATTATTCTCGGAACTGGCACGCGGAGTTCTGCGGCAAAACCAAATCTCTCCCTGGCCGCGGACATGAAAGGCATGGATTCAAATCTCATGGGCGGATTCAAGATGCCGACCGCATGCGAATGCCTCACTTCGGTTGCGACCGCAATCCCTGTAACTGATGACGCGGCTCTTGCCGCACTGTCGGTCCTCGATGAAACTATTTCACTACCGGTTGCTGATGTGATGAACCGGACAGCGTTTGATGCAGCAACGTATATGAATGCATGGAGCGGTGATGCCCGCATTCGTGTGGATCCGACAAAGTGCACACCAGAGTGTAGCCGGTGCCGGGACCTCTGCCCGCGGGGGGCAATTCGCGAGGACTTGTCCATCACCAAATCCTGCATGGGCTGTCTGACCTGCGTGACGGCGTGTCCCGCGGGCGCATACTCAGCGAACAGCGGGACACTTCGAACCAGTTCCGGAGAGATCAAAATTGTTCTCCGGCAGTCCGACCGCGTGCGTGGAGAGCTTGCGGCACGCACTCTCCGCGACAGAATTCGTTCCGGGTCGTGGCGGTTTGGAGGTGTCTGAGATGGGAGAGTATATTCTCAGATGTGTCTCCGGCGGCGAAGTTCTGCCGGAACATTACACACTCTCCTGCGATAAACACGCAGGGCTGCTGCGGACCGAGTACGCGGCGAGACAATTAACGGTTCGTCCCGAACTACCGGGAATTTTCCGGTACATCGACTGGCTGCCGGTTCACGGAGTCCTGCCGACAGAGTCACGGCCCATGACGTTTCAGAGCGAAGAGCTCTGCCGCGAACTCGGGCTGCCGAATCTGTGGGTGACGTTTACCGGCTATTATCCTGAGCGGCAATGTCTTGTTCCGACCGGCTCGTTCAAGGAGCTGGAGGCTCTGCCGACCACCGTCCGGCTCTCGGAGAACGGCGGAGGAACTCTGGTCGTGGCTTCCGCCGGCAACACCGGCCGGGCGTTTGCTGAGATGGCGGCGAGATTTGAAACGCCTGTAGTCATCGTCGTTCCTGAGGATGCAACGAAAAATCTCTGGACCGTGGCCGAGCCAAAGAATCCGGAAAAAATCAAACTGGTAGCTGTCCGCGGCGACTACACCGATGCTATCAGGGTGGCCGATAAAATTACCGAGAAAGCAGGCTTCCTTCCCGAAGGCGGGGCGAAGAATGTTGCCCGCCGCGACGGAATGGGAACCGTGATGCTGGACGCGGCGATCACCATCGGGCGTATGCCGGACCATTACTTCCAGGCGATCGGTTCAGGAACCGGAGGAATCTCAGCATGGGAAGCAGCGATGCGGCTCTGGGAGGACGGACGGTTCGGCAGTGCAGTGCCGAAACTGCATCTGGCCCAGAACGCTCCGTTCGTTCCAATGGTGAACGCGTGGAAAGAGAAACGGTCGCAGGTGCTGGAGACAGACATGCCCAACGCTGCTGAAGCCATCAGACAGGTGTCGGCCCATGTTCTGACGAACAGGGAGCCGGCCTACAGTATTCCGGGCGGTGTGTTTGAGGCGATGATGTACTGCGGCGGCAACATGTATGCGGTCGAAAATGAGGACGCGGCTGACGCCGGACGTCTGTTCGCTGATGCTGAGTGCGGTATTGATCTCGATCCTGCAGCAGAGGTTGCAACAGCAGCCCTGATCTCGGCTGTCGAGAGCGGTGCAGTTGATCGCAGTTCAACAATTACACTGAATATTACCGGCGGCGGTTATGCGAGAGCCCGCGAAGACTTTTCGCTCAGCAGGGTTCCGGTGGCGTTCACGGTGAATGCAGATGAGGTGCCGGAGTTATGAACGAAGAAATAGTTCTCAACATTTTGGAGGAGCAGGGGATAGACCTCGTCGCCTCGCTTCCGTGCGACAAAAACAAACGGCTGACTGCCCTTCTCCCGACAAAGTTTCCGGTGATTGATCTTGCCCGCGAAGAGGATGGCGTCGGCATTTGTGCAGGAGCATATCTTGGTGGAAGAAAGCCAATAATGTCGATTCAGAGCTCCGGACTTGGCAATATGATGAATGCGCTGATGTCGCTCTCGCGCACGTACGATCTGCCGTTGCCCATTCTTGCAAGCTGGCGGGGGGTCTACTGCGAGGCAATCTGTGCACAGATTCCGTTCAATGAACCGCTCCCGAGAATGCTGGATGTGTATACTATTCCGTACCGGATATTTTCAACTGCTGAGGATCTGAAAAATCTCGGCGAGGTGATCCAGGGAGCGTATGAGATGCAAACGCCGTTTGTTGCGCTGATCAAACCGTCCTGCTGGGAACCTGAGGAGTCGGTGACCATTTCGTACCCGAGGCGTGTTGTTCCTGCGAAGAGTCTAACACTATCAGGCTACGCTGACCCTCAGATGCTGCGGCTGGATGCCATCCGCGTGATTGCAGAGTTCGCAGATGAGGACACGCTTGTTGTTTCCAATATTGGTGTTCCGTCCAAGGAATTATATGCGACAAAGGATCGCGACGGTAACTTCTACATGCTGGGCAGCTACATGCAGGCGTCAGCGATCGGTCTTGGTTGTGCGGTTGCCTGTCCGAAGAAACGGGTGATTGTGATCGACGGCGACGGCAGCCTTCTCGGTTCCGCGGTTCTGCCGGTGGTTGCTGCGTGCGGAACATCGAACCTGACGATTGTTGCTCTTGATAACGGAGCGTTCGGGAGTACCGGAAATCAGATCAGTCCTGCGTATGCGACTGCGGACTTGGGTGTCCTTGCTCTGGGAGCAGGGATACAATCGGTCGAGCGGGTGGGATCATCTGAAGAGCTGCGGAATGCTTTGGAACGCGGGGTTTCGTTTGTGCATGTCCCTCTGCGTCCGGGAAACTCTGCGTCGCCGAATATTCCGCTGAAGCCCGCAGAGATACGGGAGAGGTTTATGCGGTTTTGCCGGAGATGATGGAGAGATAATTTCCATATCTCTTTTTTCTAATACAGGGTTGTATATCCATAATTTTGCAGAAAACAATTTGTTTGGCATACACGATTGAATGTGCCTGATTTTTTTCAAAAGAGAGATTTTTCTTATCGA
>NZ_JAWDKA010000014.1 GCF_032714615.1 Methanorbis furvi | reverse complement strand
TACCTGCTGCCGGAGTGGTGAAGACGATCTTCACATCTGCAATGTCTGCCGGACCAACGTTCGGTGCTTCGATAAGGAAGGACACTTCGGTGTTCTTGTTGAAGGTCTTGCCGTCAACAGAGTCGCCAGAGGTAGTACCGCCGTTACCGGTGGTCAGCTCTGCTTTCAGAGAGATTTCCGGATACCAGATGGTGATGTAGCTTGAGGTGACATCTGCGTCGGTGTACCATGCACCATAGTGGCCATTGACGGATGCATCGAGAAGGTTGTAGGTCCCAATGTCGTCACTGGCGGTCATGGTTGCGATCAGGGTAGGAGTGGCGTCTGAAGAGAAGAAGTACAGTTTCGGAACTGCAGTTCCATCATTCTCAACTCTGACAGTCTCATACACGAATGCTGAGCCATGGGTCGCGGCATCGACGATTCTGCCGCCGTCAGCTACGGAAACATCCTTATATTTGGACTCGTCGCCCACAGTAACGTTGATGGTGTAGATACCTTCTGCCGTGTATGTGTGGGTCACGTCCTGAGTTGTATCAAGCGAGTCAATGGTGACCTCCGGGGTGTCGTCGCCGAAGTAGATAGTTGCAGTCTCACCAATGTAGGCATCGCCGGATGCAGTGATGGTAAGGGTATACTCATCGCCCGCAATTACGCTGTCATCACCGGAAAGGAAAAATCCTGATGGGGTACCTGTCTTTACCGTGAAATTGTACCCTTTGGAAAGGTTCTGGTACAGACCAGAGGCTACCGCATCATCGATTGTAATCTGACCTCCCACTTCAGTGGTTATTACGTCCCCTGCCGAAGTGGTGAAGATAACACCCGCAGGTAATCGGGCTTTACCAGCGCTCTCATCGATCAGAATAAAGGTACCTGAAAGAAGTTCTGCACCTGGTGCAGATACATTAACGTTGATTTCTGAACCTTCAGCTGCAGTTACTGTGATCTCGAAGTCTTCGATCTCAGTCGAATCATCTGAGGTTGCTGAAATGGTTTGTTCGTTCAGAACTGCGGTAAATTCGATACTGCCTATGTGATCATTAGTCTGATTTAATTCAACGTTACCAGACTGTGCTCCTTCATAGGATACAGTTACAGTTACTGTCTCATCAACATAATTCTCACCAGTAACAGTGACGGTAAAGGTCTGACCCTCGACGACTGTTTCCGGATCTGCTGCGAGTGTGATAACCGGTGCATCGGGATCAATTACAGTAACCTCTTTGGGTGTTGATGCTACTACCTCTGTATCACTATTCATGAGCTTAGCAGTGATATCATAAGTTCCATCCTTGGCGAATGTTGTTTCGACATTAAAGGAATTATCCTCTATTGTGGACAGTGAATATGTACCAATCTGCTGATTGCCATCATCATAGATATTCAGAGCGGTGATAGTCTCTTCCGCGCTTTCTGAAATTGTTACAGAGATATCTACTGGGTCTCCCACTGTATATGGCCCTGTAACATCGCCAATCTCGAGCACTGGTGTCGCAGATGCTGCTCCTACAAAGAGCGCTGCTGCAAGCAGAACGGCGAGAACGGCCATCATTTTCATGTTTTTGTTCAAATTTAATTCCTCCTAAGTGAGGATGTAACCGCCCTTCCAAAAATTGCCGCACATTCATCAAATACACTAAAATCACCACACAAAATCACTAAAAGCCGCAAAACATATCGTCGCAAAGTTGAAAATCCTACCAAAAACACCCACAAAATGCAACCCTTACAGGCTTCATCAATCAACGAACCCACCCCACATCAATAGCAAAACTCCGCACAAAAAAACACCCAAAGTACAACAACCCGCAAACCACCAAAATTGAATCCTACCACAACCACACATTGTATCCTACCAATCGAAAAACCATCAAAAAACCCACACCATAACCATTAATCCCCTTCCCTCCAATAGAATAATACATGCTGAACAAATACAAGGGATGCCTCCTCGGTGCCGTACTCGGCGACGCCCTTGGAATGCCCGGCGAAACCACTGTGAGCCGGTTCATCGGAGTCACCCTCGGATTCAAACGTGCATACAAAGGCCACCCAAACCATGACCTCCTTCCAGGCCAGTACACCGACGACTCACAAATAATGCTCGCAGCAGCCCGTCTTCTCGCTGACGCATCATGGGATCCGGAAACATACGCCAAAGACCTTCTCCGGACCCACAACCTCAACAAATTCCGCTACCCTGACGGAACCATCTATGCCGCATGCAAACGCATGCAGACCACCAACGATTTTATCGGCTCAGGTGTCTACTCAGACAGCGCCGGTTGCATCTCTCTTGCCGTACCTTTTGCCCTCGCCTACAAAGACCGCAAAGAAATGGCGCCGAAACTTCTTGAAGCATGTAGCATCACCCACACCCACCCGGGAGCACACGCCGCAACAATCGGCCTTGCCCTCATGCTCAACACCCTCATTGAAACCGGCAGCCCGGACGACGCATATCAGGCGCTCATCACCGCCGCACAAAACATGAACCCTGACCTCGCCGCAAGAATCAGCAACGCAGTACGCATCGAAAAAACCGGCATGCAGATCACCGAATCTCTCGCAGCAATTGGTAACTCCTCCTCAGTCTATCACACCCTGCCGCTCGCAATATTCCTCTGCAACCGCTTCAAAGACCCCGAAGAACTCCTCGCCTGCGCCTCCTCATGCGGCGGCAACGCAGACACCATCACCCTCATCTGCGGCGCATACCTTGGCGCCCATCGCGGCATCGAAGCACTCCCCCAGGACCTCATCGCAGGTCTTGAACGAAGAGGAGAGTTTGAAACCCTCGCAGAAAAACTGCAGAACCCCAAAAAACCTGAACCGAAAAAATCTGAGGAGAAATCCGAGAAAAAATCTGAGAAAAAACCAGCACAAGAGCCGGAAAGCATCTACGACTCAGGCTGGGAACCAGAATAACATCCTCTTTTTTCCAACAATACAACAGAATTTAATCTCTCCCGCGTCCCATACAGTACCCATGGATATTGCGATTGTCGGCGCATCCGGATACGCAGGAGGAGACCTCATCAGACTCCTCCTGACACACTCACAGGCAAACCTCGTCTGTGCCACCTCCCGCAAACTCGCGGGAACCCCCGTAACCAAAGACCACATACACCTGAAAAATCTCATCGACCTCGACTATACCAACCCATCCGTCGACAAAATCGACGCGGACTTCGCATTTCTCGCAGTCCCCCATACAGCCGCAATGCAGTATGCCCTGCGCCTCAAAGAGCGCGGCATCAAAACCGTTGATCTCAGCGCCGACTACCGGCTCCCGCAGACCATCTACGAAAAAACCTACGGTGTCAAACACACTGCATACTTCAAAGCCCCGTACGGCATCCCCGAACTCCACCGAAAAGATATCCGCGGCGCAGACTTCGTCGCAAACCCTGGCTGTTTCCCAACAGGCGCAACCCTTGCCGCAGCACCGGTCGCTGACCTTGCTGCGCAAATAATTTACGACTCAAAGAGCGGCGTGTCCGGAGCAGGCGACTCAGTCTCCGAGACCACCCACTATCCAAACGTCGATGAAAACATCGCGCCTTACAAAATAACAGCCCACCGCCACCTGCCGGAGATGAAACAGGAAGCAGAGTTCTTAGGCTCAACCGCAAAAATCTACTTCACCCCTCACCTGCTTCCCGCAATCCGCGGCATCATCACAACCGCTCACATCCTCTTCAAAAAACCGGTCACCCTCGAAGAGGTGCAGAAACGCTACGAATCATTCTACAAAAACGAACCGTTCGTCAGATTGCAAACCGCAAAACTTGGCGGCGTCCGCGGCTCAAACTTCTGCGACATCAACTTCGAACTCGAAGCTGACGGAACACGGTTGGTCGCAGTCTCTGCAATCGACAACCTCGTCAAAGGAGCATCCGGCCAGGCAGTTCAGAACATGAACATCATGTGCGGATTTGCCGAAACCGACGGACTTCGGATGCCCGGAATGTTTCCTTAACAAGGTTCAAGATAGCTCGAACAAATATAATACACAGGAATCTCTATGCAAAGTATCTGTGCTGTTGAAGGCGTCAGCGCCTGGGGCATAAAAGAAGGAAAATTCGGCCTTGCGCTTATCAAAGCATCCGGAACCGGAGCCGCAGTCTTTACCACCAACAAAGTCCGTGCACCGGTCGTCAACCTCATGGCTGAACGTACCAGACGCGGGAAACTTGCAGGCGTCATCGTAAACAGCGGATGCGCCAATGCCTACACAGGCAAACGCGGATACGAGGATGCAAAGACCATGGCAGCGATAGGTGCCGAAGCCCTCGGCATCTCTGAAAAAGAAACAGGCGTTGCAAGTACCGGAGTTATCGGCAGATATCTCGACCTTGATCTCATCCGCAGGCAGAGCACTGATGTTGCCGGAAAACTTGCCCACTCCGCAGAGGCGGAGATTGCCGCCGCAAAAGCGATCATGACCACTGACCTTGTGCAGAAGCATGCCCTCGTCCAGCGCGAAGGGTTTACCATCGCAGGTATCTGCAAAGGCTCGGGAATGATCGCGCCCAACATGGGAACCATGCTCTCCTTCGTCTACACCGACGCGGAGGTCCCCTCCGAGCGACTTCACGAAACTCTGAAGACCGCAGTCCAGCGGAGTCTGAACCGCGTCGTTGTTGACGGCGACGAGAGTACCAACGACTCTCTCTTCTGTACGGCAACCGGTGAAGCAGGTCGTGTGCCAAAAAAAGAGTTTGCCGCAGCTCTTGAAGAGTGCTGCATCTCTCTTGCAAAACAGATTGCAGCCGACGGCGAAGGAGCGACAAAACTGATCGAGGTCCGCGTCACCGGAGCTGCCCGTGAAAAGGATGCAGAAAAGATTGCCAAAGCTGTCATCACTTCACCGCTGGTGAAGAGTGCGGTCTACGGCGAGGACCCGAACTGGGGTCGGGTCGTTTGCGCCGCAGGATACTCAGGCGTTGAGTTTGCCATTGACGAGCTGTCTCTTTCGATTGGTGAAGGAGAAGGCGAGACCGAGCTCGTGCACAAGGGAGAGATCACCGCAGACCTTGTGAAAGCAAAGGCTGCGATGGCAGGAAAACGTGTGGTGTTCACGATCACCCTTGAGTCAGGCAAGAAAGAGGCTGTTGCCTGGGGCTGCGACCTGACGGAAAAATATGTGGAGATTAACGGGAAGTATACAACATGAACCGGCAGAGTGTGTTAATGGAGGCGCTTCCGTACATTCGGAAGTTTCACGGAAAAACAATTGTGATTAAGCTTGGCGGCCACGCGATGGTTGATCCAAAGATCATGAACACGGTGATTGAGGATGCAGTGCTTCTTCACTATGTCGGCATGCGGGTTGTGCTCGTGCACGGCGGAGGCCCGGAGATTACGCAGAAAATGCAGGCTCTTGGCAAAGAGCCGAAGTTCATCGGCGGTCTGCGGGTGACGGATGCAGAGACGCTTGAGATCGCCCAGATGGTTTTGGCCGGAAAGATCAGCAGCGCAATTGTGAGCCTGATTGCAAAGAACGGTGCCCGAGGGGTCGGAGTATCCGGCAACGACGGCGGACTGGTGATTGCAGAGAAGATGCCCTTGAAGAAGATCAAGGTCGGTGATCATGAGGAGGAGGTTGACCTCGGGTTTGTCGGCGAGATTCGCGAGATCAACTCAAAACTTCTTGAAACACTGCTTGACGCAGGATACATTCCAGTGGTTTCACCGCTCGCAATCGACCGGAAAGGAAATGATCTGAACATCAACGCGGACACGATGGCTGGCGAGATTGCCGTTGCCCTCAAGGCGTTCAAGCTGATCTCGCTGACCGATGTGGACGGCGTGATGGATAAGGACCGGACAAAGGTGTTCCACCGCCTGACTCTGAAAAATGTTGATGCCCTGATGGCTGACGGCACGATCTCCGGCGGGATGATCCCCAAGCTTGAGGCAAGTATGACTGCGGTCCGTCACGGCGTTGAGGGAGCACACATTGTAAACGGTAATGCAGAGCACAATCTGCTTCTGGAACTGTTCACCGATGACGGTGTCGGGACGATGATCACAGCTTCGATGATCTCTCTCTGATTTTTTTCATTTATTTTTTTTATTTTTTTGAGATGGACCGGCACGTTCTGGTGCCCACCGAGATAATAGATAAAATCCGATGAATCGAAAGTGATTTATTACTTCGGTTCAATACTTTCAGAAAAGATGGGTATTATTTGTCCGCTGACACAGGAACGCTGCATGGGGAAGGACTGCAAGTTCTGGAGAGCTGATGCAAAGATCGACAAGAAGGCAGATACATTTTATGAGCTGGATACCGGCGAGTGCCTGTTCATCAAAGTGGCAAATCATCTGCTCACAAAATAGATTCTTTTTTTATTTTTCGTTAGACACCAAACAAAAACCGCATCAAACCAACTCGGCGTAGAGTATTTATCATAAACCTCATACAATAATATCAACATGTTTGAACAACGAATATTTGAAACTGATTTCAAAACCGCACTCTCCGAGGAGCTTGACCGAAGAGGAATGACAGTGCGTCAACTCGCCGAAGCCACAGGAATCCCTCCGGTCACCCTCTATAAAATATCCTCCGGAGAACGGGACCCAAGACTCTCCACAGTTCGAAAAATCGTCGGAGTATTTTCGCCGCATCATGGAAAATTCATCGCACTCATTGCAGCAAAGTTCCTTCTTGACGAGATCGAAGGAACAAAAGTTGACATCGGAGGAGTCGAGTACCGCATCAAAGGCTACACCGCAAACTCACTCGACGACTGCATCCTCGCCGCAGTCCGAGCACGATATGACGGAGCAGCAGCAATCATCTGTGCCCCGATTCTCGCCTCGCTCATCGAACGAATCGTAGACGTACCTGTCGCAATCATGAAGCCGGAGATGGACGCAGTCTTCGTCGCGGTCGACTCCATCGCAAAAAGATTGTAGCCATACAATTACATAATGTAAATTATTGATTACATTCATATAGATAGAGAACCAACGGTTTCGGTATGAGAGTGACAAACCGCACAGCGATCATCGGATCATTATTGTGCGTATTACTAATCTGTTCCCTGACCGGAACAGCCGCAGCAGCAGAAACCACAACAACCGGTCAGGTAATTGTAACCGGATATGATCTGGATCCCAAAGTCTTCTACCCAGGAGATGAAGGAGTTCTCACCGTCAAACTCAAAAATGTCGGAACCACACCGGTAAACGTCGGCATGCCCACACTGCTCGGCGGCCAGTTCCAGTACCTTAACAGCAAACAGATGGTACCGGTCGGACTTCTCGGAGCAGGAGGCGAGACCTCGGTCAGCCTTCAGATCAAACCAACAGGATCCACCACTGCAGGAATGGCATACCCGTACTTCTCGGTTGACTACACCGTGACCGGAGGAGAAAGTGTTGCTAACCCTGTCAGAGTACAGGTTCCAATTGAGATCGACAACTCTGACTTAAGCATCCAGATAATCGAAAAGCCCAACATGATCTCCAAAGGAAGCATGGGCAAATACAAACTCAGAATCGGAAACCCGCGTGCATACCAGATCACCGGCCTTACCGTATCAATAGGCGGAGACGGCATCACCAGCCGGCAGGACGGTTACTTCATCGGAACGGTCACCGCAAACAACTACACAGATATTGAGATCGACATCTCTACATCAGGAGATACCAAACTTATCGTCACCGCCGAGTACCGCAACGGAAAAAATATTCATTCAAGCACTGTTGAGATTCCGGTCTACGTCACCGGCAGCAGCAGTGTCGTCATCTCTGATCTGGTTGCAACAAAATACAATAACAAGTACACAGTTACCGGTTCAGTCTACAACCCAGGTCTTCGTGACATCTCCTCAGTCGTTGTTGTTGCAGGACCCCCGGCAGTTCCGGAAGGCTCCTATCAGGCAGCACTTGGTGTTATTGAAGGAAACGACAACGGAGAGTTTGAGATCACCTTCTCGGTAAAGGGAGAGGCAACAACAGTTCCCATCATTGTCACCTATCAGGATGAGCTGAACATGTATCATCAGGAACAAAATGTTGTCAGCATCATCGATTATGATCTGACGCCAACAGAGGACGTTGCCCCGCAGTCCACACCTGTACTGATTCCAGCCTTTGCAGTTGTCGGCCTCGTTGCTCTTGGTGTTGTCTTACGAACCAGAAAATAATCATCACGCATGAATCCACTCATATTTTTTCAGCTGGCACTTCGCAACCTCAGGCTGAATAAATTTAGATCAATTTTGGCGATTCTTGGAATTACCATTGGTATCGTAGCTATTGCGACGACGGGAATGTCAGGGGCAATTCTGGAGAACTCACAGTTTCAGTCGATGAACGAGATTGGTGAGTCGATTTATCTTCAGGTCAACTATACGTATCTGTGGCAGCAGCAGGAGCAGACGAACAATTTCTATGGCGTGAAGTCCGGAGGAGCTGTGGCGGTGAGTTCGGTGTCCACGAGCAGAGAATATGTCCAGCCTGAGATGGAGGGGATTACTGATAAACAGATCCGGGAACTTTCAAAGATTACGGCTCCGTATCCGGTGATTCCTTACAAGCAGACGATGTCTACCTTTGAGATTGTGGAGGATGAGTACTCGGATAAGAAACGGCAGGAAAAAGATCCGAATGATTTCTGGAGCAGGTATGTTACGATCTATGGAATTGAGAACGAGTATCTGCCGTCGATGTTTGTCCTTGAGTCAGGAAAGTTTCCAAAGGTGAAGAGTGAGGTGCTGGTGGGGTCGAAGTTTGCAAAGAAGAATGAGGTGACTGTTGGTGATGAGCTGATCTTTACGGTGTATAAGAGCGGCCAGCAGAAGAATGTGAAGGTGAAGATCAGCGGGATTATGAAGAATACGGGAGAGGGTCTGATGATCTCATCCGACAACAGTATTGTTGGCAGTAACAGCTGGTTTAACACGAACTTCAATACGTACTCGATGATTACGAAAGGGTATGAGTCGGCGGTGGTTGTGGTGAAGGATGTGAATAAGGCTCCCGAGATGCAGGATCAGATTAATGCGTATCTGAACAAGAAGGGGAACCGTGTGGATATTACGAACTCGAGTGCGGCGACGCAGCCGGTGAAGGATATTATTGCGTCGTCGTCAAAGGAGATGATGTCTATGGGGGCGATTGCGCTGCTTGTTGCGGCGGTTGGCATTTTTAATGTGATGCTGATGTCGGTGACGCAGAGGACGCATGAGATTGGTATTCTCCGGAGTATTGGTACGAAGAAGCGCCAGATTCTGACGATGTTTCTCTGTGAGGCAGGTATGATGTCGGTGCTTGGTTCGATTATCGGCGGACTTTTGAGTCTGGTGTTTGCTTTGTTCAAGGCACGGGATATGATTGCGCAGAGTGCGGCGACGCTGAATCCAAATGCTGCGCTGATGCAGATGATGGGGATTCCAGTTGACGAAGTCCAGGTGAGTCTTGCAGATGTGCTGAATTATACGTTTTCGGCAAATGTGCTGATGTATATTCCTCTGGGTATTTTGATCGGGGTGACCGTTGGTCTGTTATCTGCTCTGTATCCGGCATGGCGTGCGGCGAATATGGATCCGATCGATGCGCTGAACGAGCAGTAATTTTTTTTCTTTTTTTGGGCGCAGGAATTTATTGTCCTTTGTCCTTTGTCCCCCACAAAAAAATGAGATGAGCCGCAGGCATCATCGGTGATCACAGATGATTCAACTGCTCCCGCTGTCATGTTGTTTATGTATGTAACTTATCAGATAAATACTAC
>NZ_JAWDKA010000013.1 GCF_032714615.1 Methanorbis furvi | reverse complement strand
CCGACCTCTGCCGGCAATCGTGTCCCCATCTCGCCAACTTGGCATGTTATTTTTTGTTTGTTTAATTCATTGGTATCCCGATTTCTCAGGAAAAGCCAAGTTCCCGATTTGAACGGGAGTAGAATTGCTCTGCAGGCAATCGCGTGGCCACTCCGCCAACTTGGCAACCATCATGTTCACAATGTGAACTTCACAGTGTGAATACATCATTTGCTGTGCTCGTATTTATACCTTATTCTCAGTTCGTCAAAACTCCAAAAAACAACCATCCAAAGAAACCTATATATCACCAAAAGAAAATATCTGTATTCACAGCGTGAACTTTTTCACAAACTGGTGACAACAACATGACCAATACAACCTACCAAAAAGAAACCCTCGCCATCCACGCCGGTCAAAAACCTGACCCGACAACCGGAGCACGTGCCGAACCCATCTACATGACCACCGCCTACGTTTTTCGTGACGCAGAGCAGGCCGCTGGCCGCTTCAGCCTCACCGACGCAGGAAACATCTACACCCGCCTCACCAACCCCAACAACAGTTCATTCGAACAAAAAATTGCCGTACTCGAAGGCGGCACCGCCGCCATCAGCACCGCATCAGGAATGGCCGCAATCAGCTACGCAATACTCGCCGTAACCAACCCGGGAGACGAAATCGTCTCGGCAGACAACCTCTACGGCGGAACCTACGAACTCTTCCACCACACACTCCCCAACTTCGGCAGGACCGTAACGTTCGTCAAAAGCGACGACCTTGCCGCACTCAAAAACGCCATCACCGAAAAAACCCGCGCCGTCTACTTCGAGTCCATCGGAAATCCCAAACTCGACATTCCGGACTTTGAAGCAGTCGCAAAAATTGCTCATGACGCAGGCGTCCCCTTCATCGTCGACAACACTGTTGGCGTCGGCACCGTCAAGCCCCTTGACCACGGCGCAGACATCGTCGTCATGTCAGCAACCAAATATGTCAACGGTCACGGCACAGCACTCGCCGGCGTCATCATCGAAGGCGGAAAATTCCCCTGGGACAACGGTAAATTCCCCAAGTTCACCACACCCGACCCGGCCTACCACGGCCTCGTCCACTACAGCGCCTTCGGCCCTGCAACCGTATCGACAAGCATCCGCGTTTCCCTCATGAGGGACGTCGGCGCAACCCTCAGCCCGTTCAACGCATGGCTCTCCTCGCTTGGTCTCGAAACCCTCTACCTCAGAGTAGAACGCCACGCAAAAAACGCACTCGCGGTTGCAGAACATCTCAAAAACCATCCGAAGGTTGCATGGGTCAACTATCCCGGCCTTGCTGATCACCCGTCCCGCAAAAACTCGGTCCGCTACTTTGGCGGATCCGGCGGCCCGATCGTCACCTTCGGCGTCAAAGGCGGATACGATGCAGCGGTCAAGGTGCAGAACAGCGTCCAGCTCTTCTCGCTTCTTGCAAACATCGGCGACGCAAAATCCCTCATCATCCACCCGGCATCAACCACCCACCAGCAGCTCAGCCCCGAAGAACAGATCTCCACCGGTGTTGCCCCTGATACCATCCGGCTCTCCATCGGTCTGGAAAATGCGGCCGACATCATCGCCGACCTCGATCTGGCCCTTGCTCAGGTCTGAATCTCATCTTTTTTTTTTAAAACGCGATTTTTTTAAACGCGAATAGCGCGAATAAAAAAATCGCCAATGGCGGTTTTTCAAAAAAAGAAATTGTCTATACTTTTTTCTGAGCGAACAAATTTGTTTAAAAATAAATAAAATCTTAAAAATCGCCATTGGCGATTTTTTATTCCGCGAAGCGGTGAACAGGCCGAAGGCATGTGATTCGCGCTATTCGCGTTTGACCGAAGGCATGGCTATTCGCG
This sequence comes from Methanorbis furvi, assembly GCF_032714615.1. Lineage (NCBI taxonomy): Archaea > Methanobacteriati > Methanobacteriota > Methanomicrobia > Methanomicrobiales > Methanocorpusculaceae > Methanorbis > Methanorbis furvi. The sequence goes on along the minus strand of NZ_JAWDKA010000013.1, from coordinate 22,540 downwards.
TTTCACCCGCATCACCACAACACCAGCACCCAAAAGCCCCGCAAACCACACCGCAGCAGAAGCCGACTCCGTTGGCTCAGGCGTCGGCACCGTCGTAGGCGGCGCTGTCGTCGTCGGCAGCGGTGTCGGCGTCTCAATTGGCCGCTGCACCACATCAAACACCTGCGACGCACTCACCGTAACCTCAACACCCGACACCTTTGCCGTATACGAATCAACCGTCAGCCTTGAGCCGTCAACCGCAAAACTCCACACATTATCCGGCGACCCCTTCGCGACCACAACCGAGCCGGACACACCTGTTGCCGACGTCTGCTGATTCTTACCAGCCGGAACAAACGAACTTGGTGAAACCTCCACCAGCAGCTTATCGCCCGGCGCAACATTCGTCCTGCCTGAAATCACAAACGAATCGCTAACAAACTGATTGCCGATAGGTGATATCGTCACATACGGCGCCTGCACCGTCAGCTTCAGCGTCGTATACAGATCATCGATGTAGGGAGAGTCCAGCATCTTTACCAGCGCATTCGCCGCAGCCGACCCCTGCAGCCGTCCGGGTCCCTCCACCACAAACGAACTCTGAGTACCGCCGTTCGGCGCAACCATCGCCAGAATCGTCTTTCCATCCTGATGAATCTCCTGCACACCAAACCTGCCGTCGTACATCGGATGCTCCACAACCACAAAATACTCGCCGGTCGCCATACTCTCCGGGATATTCATCTTGTAATCATACATCCCGTTGTCGATGGACACGGTTTTCCGCTCATAATAGTTCGGACCGAAGATAAATATCGCCACCGACGACGGACTGCCGGTCACCGTTCCCTTGATGTGCACCGTGTCTCCCTTTGCTGCGGCAACCGTTGACGTGCCGGTGCTCAGGCTCGGCTGCTTCAGCTGAATCGAGTAGGTCGCATACTGCGTGCTTGAGAGATGCGACTTGTCGTTCATCGTACTGACCGCATACACCGTGTAGCTGCCGGCGTCAAGACCGGTCTGGCTGGTGTCCCAGCGATACTCCCAGGTATGATCCGACTTTACCGCAACTTTGGTGGAGCCTTGCGTCGACGGCGAGTCAAGTTTTACGCCGTTTGAGTTCAGGTTCGGGCCGGTGAGGAAAAGATAGGTGGTGTCTGAATCGGTGTTTGTTCCAGTCAGCCGTACCTCTTCTCCAAGATAGTAGGAGCCAGAGCCGGTCCCGGACGTTGCTGCGATCGTCATGCCGCCTTTGGTGATTTTTACGTTCACGCGGTCGTAATCACTTCCTTTTCCGACCGACTGACCGTAGTCTACGACATTGTTGATTCTGATGGTGTAGGTTCCTTCTTCGACCGGTTTGTTGTTCACCGGATTCGTGGAGTACTGAACGACGCGTTTTCCTGATGCGTCCGTTGTTACAATGCCCCATGAGTTCGGGTCATTTGCGGCTCCGTCAGGGATGAGTGCGGGTTTTGCGGTTCCGCCCATGTTCACTGTCGGGTTTTCCGAGCCGCGGACGACGCCGGGCTGGCCGGGGATGAGTTCAGGCACCGGACTTTTTCCTGCGTCAAGGGAGATATAGTAGGGGGTGTTTGGGAGTCCGCTGACGGTTACGGTGAAGGGGTTGCTGCGGACGACGGATTCAGCGGATGCGGTGATGGTGATTCCGGTGCTGCTGCCAAGGTAGAAGGTGATGGTGTTGGATTTTTTGGCATAGTTTGCGAATGCCTGCGGGACAGTCCATTCGGCACGTGCGGTGTAGGTGCCGCCGATGAGTGTGGGGTCGGAGAGCGGGATGTCTGGCGTTGCTACGCGCACTGAGTTGATGTCGATGTTTGCGAGGTTTGCGTAGCCAAGCATGGTGGTCTGGCCGCCGACCGGGGTTGTTATGATGATGTTTGCTTTTGCGCCGATGCCTGATGGCCCGACTTTGGGGGAGTCGATGAGGTAGTGGATGCTGCTGCTTTTGCTGACTGCTTTTCCGTCGATGGAGTCGGTGGAGCCGGCGAGTTCTCCGCGCAGGCTGATGTCAGGCTGCCAGATGTAGATGTAGGTGCCGGTCCATGTTCCGCCGTCGTAGATGCGGTAGGAGCCTGTGTAGCCGCCGACTGATACGTCGATGAGGTTGATGATGCCGTTTGCGTCGGCTGCGATGGTGTTGAGGGCCGAGGGGTTTGCTGAGCTGCTCATGTAGACGATGGAGGTTGCGTACTGGCCGGGGGCTATGTTGATGCGGATTTTTTCATAGACGAATGCGGTGCCGCTTGGGTATACTTCGCGCGCGTCGCCGGAGATGGGGTAAGCCTCGGTTGGTCCGCTGGTGAGGTACTGCGTGCCTGCGGGGGTTGCTGTTGTTGTGCTTCCCACTGTTTGTGGTGATATGGGTTCAGAGGGTGCCAGGATTGGTGTGATTCCTGTGCTTGCCGCTGTTGGCGTGGTTTCTGTTGGTGTAGTCTCTGTTGGTGTTGTCTCTGTCGGCGTGGTTTCTGTTGGTGTTGTCTCTGTTGGCGTAGTCTCTGTTGGTGTTGTCTCTGTTGGTGTTGATGTTGGTGTTGATGTTGGTGTTGGGGTGATGGTTTCCTGAACTTCAGATGTCTGGCCTTGTTCGCCATCTGGTGTCAGTATCGGGGCTTTTGTTTCTCTTGGAGTTGGTGTCAGTTTGCCGGCTGCATCATCTATGAGGCTCTGTGCGTCCGGTATTTTGCCGCCGGTGCCTGCGATGGGTTTGTCCTGATATTCTTCGGTGGGGGTTGTTGTCTGTTGCTGGGTGGGGATTATGGTTGGTTCGATGGTGGTCGGCTGCACTGTTGTTTCTATGGTGGTTGGCGGAGCCGTTGGTGGTGGTGTTGGCACTGTTGTTTGTATTGTTGTCGGCGGAGCCGTTGGTGGTGGTGTTGGCACTGTTGTTTGTATTGTTGTCGGCGGAGCCGTTGGTGGTGGTGTTGGCACTGTTGTTTGTATTGTTGTTGGCGGAGCCGTTGGTGGTGGTGTTGGCACTGTTGTTTGTATTGTTGTTGGCGGAGCCGTTGGTGGTGGTGTTGGCACTGTTGTTTGTATTGTTGTCGGCGGAGCCGTTGGTGGTGGTGTTGGCACTGTTGTTTGTATTGTTGTCGGCGGAGCCGTTGGTGGTGTTGTTGGCACTGTTGTTTGTATGGTGGTCGGCGGAGCCGTTGGTGGTTCGGTAGTTTCAATTTCGTCCGCTACTGCTGCTGGTGTTCCGACGCAGCAGAGTATAATAAAGAGGATCAGCAGGATCCCGTATTTTTTCATAATGACAATACCCCCTTGTTAGTATTAGAAAATAGATATCTGAATGATATAATCATTCCTGAAAAAAGGACTATCTCTGTATCATTTTCCAATCCATCCCGCTTTGCTCGAAGGCGGCGGTTGAACGGGATACTGAGTTTTGGAAAATTAGGAATTCCACGGTGGCGAATGTTTTGTATTCTGAAAAATGTCGATCGAAAGAGTGATAATTTGGCATGGTGGGGAAAAAGAAACCGCAAATCTCGCTCGCCACTAACCCGATCAACATTTTTCATAATACGATACAGCAGACAAGTTCACGTATTTTTCAGAAAAAACCAACATGAAAAAAAGTTAAGGAGTTAACCGACGATGAAATCATCAGTACGCACCCATGCTGCTGCCTCGACCGGCAGGACAAAGATACGTCCGTCTCCTTTTTTACCGGTGCGTGCATGTTCACGAATGGTTTTGATGGTTGTGTCAACGTCTTTGTCAGGGATCACGATCTCGAGTTTTGTCTTCGGGAGCGTGTGAATCTGCACCTGTCCTGCACGGTACTGCAGACAAATTCCCCTCTGTTCCCCACGTCCGCGGACATCGGTGATGGTAACTCCGGGTATATTCTGTGCTTCAAGGGCATCTACGACATCATCCACTTTTTCTGGGCGGATGATTGCAACGATCATTTTCATGGTAAATGTTCCTCCATTATTAGTTTACTACCTCGCCGTGCTGGGCTATATCCAGACCGACGTACTCTTCATCATCACTGACCCGCATGCCGATAACTTTGTTGATGATCCATGCAAGGGCGAAGGTTACCCCAAACGCATAGGCTGCTGCAACGCAGGCATCGAGTATCTGGATGCCGAACTGCATGGCGTTTCCTTCGATGAGTCCACTGGCTCCTCCGATTGCGGCGACTGCGAAGACTCCGGTGAGGATTGCTCCGGCAAATCCTCCCATACCATGGATTGCCCATGCATCAAGGGAATCATCAAGCTGTTTCTTGATTCTCCATGTGAGGGCTGCATAGCAGACTACAGCGGTGATGATACCGATTGCAAGAGCACCACCAACGTTCACAAATCCTGCAGCAGGAGTGATTCCAACAAGTCCTGCGATTGCTCCGGAAATGAATCCAAGGGAACTTGGCTTGCCGCCTTTCCAGGAGAGCGCCATCCAGGTGAGGGCTCCGGCAGCACAAGCCACTGCGGTTACGAGGAATGCACTTGCGGCGAGATTGTCTGCGGCAAGCGCACTTCCGGCGTTAAATCCGAACCATCCGAGGATGAGGAAAATTCCACCGATGAGGGTGAGCGGGATGTTGTGCGGATTCATTGCCTGGTTTCCGTAGCCGAGGCGTTTGCCGATTACTATAGCAAGTGCAAGTGCTGCAAATCCCGAGCTGATGTGAACAACGGTTCCGCCGGCAAAGTCCAGGGCACCGAGCTGCCCTGCCCAGCCTCCTCCCCAGGCCCAGTGGGCGAGAGGTGCGTAGACGACGGTGAGCCAGATTGCACCAAAGATGAGGAATGCCGACATTTTAATTCTCCCAACAACTCCGGAAGAGAGGATTGCAAGAGTCAGACATGCAAACATCATCTGGAAACAGATGAAGAGCATCTCCGGAATTTCTCCGGACACTCCGTCGATTGAGACGTTGTTGAGTCCGAGGAATTCGAGGCTTCCAATGAGGCCGCCGATGTCACTGCCGAACGCGAGGCTGTATCCGATGATGATCCATTGGATTACGCCAAGGGCGAGGGCTGTAAGAGACAGCATCATTGTTGCGATGACGTTCTTTTTTCTTACCATTCCACCGTAGAACAGGCCTACTGCGGGCACCATCAGCAGTACTAATGCGGCTGAAATGAGTACCCAGGCTGTCGCACCAGTATCAATATCCATAGTAATTCACCATTTTTTTGCACAAACGATACAAAATATATCAGAAAAGAGAACGCCCCATTATTCCCCTGCGGTGGCGAACACCACAGGTTAAGGGACCTCCCTTTTTGAAACCTTTTGTGGTGTGTTGTGCTATTACTGATGTTGATGTTCAGGTGATATAAATACAGATGCTATATGCTAACTTGTGTCATGCTAATGTTTGTATTTGGCAGGGTCAGGGGTGCTACCGCGCATGAATGCGAGGTCGCTCGCCGTCTCGCAGGAAAACACCGAACACATGGAATACCACGGAAAAACATTACAGGAAAGGATACAACCAATAGATACGAGTGCATAATAGTAGAGGTAATATGAAAGCCTGCATTATGTGCGGCGGCGAGGGTACGCGTCTTCGCCCGTTGACTTTTGAGCGGCCGAAGCCGTGTATTCCGATTGCGAACAGTCCGTCCATTGTTCATCTGGTGACGCATCTTGCAAATCTTGGTTTTACAGATATTGTGATTACGATCGGGTATCTTGGTGATGAGATTCAGAAGGCTCTGGGCGATGGATCACTGTACGGTGCAACGATTACGTATGTGCCCGAGAAAGTGAAGCTAGGGACGGCTGGATCGGTGAAAAATGCGGAGGAGTTTTTGAATGATGCGCCGTTCCTTGTTGTGGGCGGAGATCATATGACGGATCTGAATGTTCTTGAGTTTTATCGCGAGCACATGAATTCATCGGCGATTACGTCTATAGGGCTGATCAGTATCGAGGATCCGCGTGAGTTTGGTATTGCGGAGATTGATGCATCACTTCGTATCCGCCGGTTCCGCGAGAAGCCTGCGCCCGGAGAGATTTTTTCAAATCTTGCAAGCACCGGAATTTATGTGTGTGACCCGCGGATTTTTGAATTTATTCCGGCAGGTACGAAGTTTGATTTTGCGAAGGATCTGTTCCCGCTTCTGATGGAGAAAGGGTATCAGCTGAACGGATGGCTTGCCCGCGGAAACTGGACTGATGTGGGAAATCCTGCAATGCTGCGTGCGGCAGAGAAGTGGAAACTTCAGGAGAATGCATCGACGAGTGTTTCTGGTACGCTGAATGTGAAGGATGCACATATTACGGGCCCTGTGCGGTTTGGTGACGGCATTACGCTTGGTGCAGGATCGCGTGTGGTTGGTCCGGTGTTTATCGGATCAGGAGCAATGATCGGGGAGAATGTGATCATCGGTCCGTATACGAGTATCGGTGAGAATGTGATGATTAAGAGTAATGCGAAGATCTTTTCCTCGTCGATTTACAATGGCGTGGTTGTGGGAGCGAACACGACAATTTCGGGAAGTATTATTGATATTGATACGACGATCGGGGATAACTGTTCGATTGAGCATAATACGGTTGTTGGGCCGCGGTCGGTTCTGCGCAATGGTGTGACGATTCATTCAGGCACACGGCTGTGGCCTGAGGTTATTGTTCCTGAGCGCTCGGTTGTAACGGAACATATGCTGAATGATAAGTTCGATACGCGCTACGAAGGTTCGTAAAGGTGCCGGAGAAAATCTCTGGAGAGTTGGTGTACTGTTGAGTGGTGAGCGGTTTTTTTCAAACGAAACCACACTCACCACAATTCCGATCAACTTTTTTCATAATATTAAAACACAAACCTCCAGCCGTCTGTTTTTAAAATTTTCTCTGCCTCGCGATAATTTGGCATCAGCCGCTCCACCTCATCCCAGAAACTTTTCTGATGATGACGGTACCGGAGATGCGCAAGCTCGTGAACAACAATATACTCGGCAACAATCTTTGGGGCCAGAAGCACGCGGGCATTCACAATAATGCCATTCTTCGGCGTACAGCATCCCCACTTCCGCTCCTGAAGACGAATCCTGAGTTTCGGCGGTTCAACTCCCGCGAGCGGTGCATAGTGAGCAATAATTTCTTCCAGCGGCGAAAATCCCATCCGCCGGAACAGCAGCACAACCATGTCCTTCGAAACATCACGGGCCGCATCAGCATCAAACGAATCCGGAATCGTAATTACAAAACAATCGTCCAAAAACTCTGCCTTTGAAACAGCCCCTGTTTTACGCACAACCGGATACTCAGCACCAAAAAACGGCAGTATCTCCCCATCCATATAATTACGGACAATTTCGACCCGGGAACGATACTTCTTCACCTGCGTAGATATCCACTCAGCCTTCTCCTCCACAAGTTTTCGGACCTTCTCCGGCGGAACATGCTGGGGCATCCGCACAATAACACAACCATCCGGCTTCACCTCAACAGCCCACGATTTCCTCCGGCTGCTGTAGACAACTGTGTAGGCGATCGACTCCCCCTCCCATACCACTGAACCAAAGCCCGTAACCTCCTCTGAGCGCATATGTGAATAATTATCTCTCCGTCACGCTAACATAAATAGAATATGTTAGTTCGCGCAATTGACCGTGAAGTCCTGGACCTTCTGCTTGAAATGGGGAGATCCAGCGCTCCAAATGAGTTCATCGTAATGACCGGCGCAGAAAAAGGCGTTATCACTACGGTGTATCCGATTGCGGGAACAACGGTCACAAGTGCAAGCGCTACAATCTTCATGGACATGATACCGCTCGGCATGCAGATAGCAGGGACCGCACACAGCCACCCAAACGGCGCACTCTGGCCGTCAGATGCCGACCTGCAGACCTTTGCCGAAACCGGCCCGTGCCACATCATCGTCGGCGATCCCTACGATGCAGACAGCTGGCGATGCTTCGACCGCGACGGACAGGAACGGACACTGGAGGTAATCGGGTGAAAAAAATCGTCGCAACCGGAACATTTGATATTCTCCATCCCGGTCACCTCTTCTATCTCGAAGAGTCGAGAAAACTCGGCGACGAACTCTGGGTGATCGTTGCAAGAGAGCAGAACATTAAGCACAAGCCGCGCCCGATCGTTCCAGAAGATCAGCGTCTGCGTATGATACAGGGTCTGCGCTGCGTTGATCATGCAGTTCTCGGCGACACGGTTGATATGTACCGCCCGATTGCAGAGATCGATCCAGACATCATCACACTCGGATTCAATCAGAAGTTTTCCGAGGAGAAGCTGATTGCAGAGATGCGAAAGCGAAACATTCGTGCTGACATCATGCGTATCGGAGATTTTTCCGGATGCAAATTCAATTCATCAACAACGATCATCGATGAGGCAGTGAAACGGAGATGTGAAAAATGAAAAAATATTCAGCAGACGAAGAGATCCAGAGACTCACTGAGTTCGTCAGAGAAAAAGGCGGAGATGCGATGTTCATCTCATCAGACAAAGTGATCACTGGTGAGTGGGTGAGAATGAAGTGCCTGTTCGGCTGCAACGGATTCGGCAGACGTTTCTCCTGCCCACCCTACACCCCGACGCCGTCAGAGACGCGGGCCGTACTTGACTGTTACAGTCATGCCCTGCTCGTCCGCTTTGAGGGCGATGTAGGAGAGACGACTCCTGAGCGGCTGGTCTCCCGGGAAATGACGCGATATGTGCAGACCATTATGTATGAGCTGGAGAACATGGCTTTTCATGACGGTTTTTACAAGGCGTTCGGCTACACCGGCCATCAGTGCGGCTGGTGCGGAAAGTGCTGCGCCAAAGAGGAGGACGCTGTTATCACAGACTGCAAAAACCGCAGGAAAATGCGGCCCAGCATGGAGGCGGCAGGCATCGATGTGTATGCGACCTGCAAAAATGCCGGATGGGACCTCGGTGTTCTTGAGTGCACACAGGTGGAAGGCGGGACGGTTCTGAACAAGCCGATGACGACCGTCATGCTGCTGCTTGTGGAATAATTTTATTTTTTTCAAAAAATACTATTTTAGATAGGACTTACGTGGTGTGATGTCAAAAAAATTTTAACCTGTTTTTTCTGAAAAATATATGCAGGCGAACCAGTGGTGGTTTTTTTTTTCAGATTGTGCCAACTAACCACCAAATATAACATATTTTTCAGAAAAAAAGAAGAAAATCTATTTTGCAGTATCACACCGCACAACTCTTATTTAGATATTGGCTCATCACACTACAAACCACTATTTCTCATAGATTAAGATATTTTTCTCATAAAATTGCTTATTTCACCTAAAATGATCGACATATCACCTCGTTTTAAAAATATTTTGAAATAGGCGATTAGTCCAATGGTAGTCCCTATCCAATATCCAATAGCCCCAATATCATACTGAGCGAAAAACATCAAAGCCCCAGATGCTAACATCGGGATTGCAAATGCCAATGCCCAACAAAAAAAAACAGCATAAATCCCTTTTTTAAATGTCTTAGTCTCTGGAAGTAATAATCTACGTCTTATTGGGGGAAATAGGCCAATCATAAGAGTTAGCAGCAATGTTAGGCATGAGATCAGGATAACAGATGTAATTATACCAAGAACGAGTATGTCCCATGATGAAAATGCAGATGATGTAAAATTCAGGAAAGTCACAACGAAATAAACAGATACGCCAAGACAAAGCATAAATGTGATATCAACACCCGCTATTATTCCTGAGTAAAATTTGTGTACGGGTGTCAATTTTTCCTGTATTAACTTCTCCAGAGACATTGATGGATCATACACAAGTGAACACAAATGTAAATGAGCAAAGATAACGAAATATGAAAAGCAAACTAAGATGTAACTCATACAAATAAAAAATATGGACTGAGAACTGCCTTCTATTAAGTGATCAGGTACAATGGAGATATTGTTCAGGGAAATAAAAAATTCCGGGGAATTCATCTGGGGAAAAATACCTGATATACTATGAGATTCAGATGTCAGAATATACGATGGAGTAATGGCGAATGCAAATAAGATTGAAAGTATTACTCCCAAAAAACCGAGCATTATTGCTGTTTTTGTTCTGAGAACATTGATTTCATTACAGACACTATGATATTGCTCCAAATTTACATCATATTGAAGCTCGTTATTTCGAATTTCATTCGATGTGGTATGGAGATATGAACATGAAAGCTGAGAATAATGTGACGTTTTCTCATTTTGGATCAAACGAGATCTTTTCTGCTCCATTATTAACCGTCGATCAGGTTTACTCCCTCTCATGTGTATCTTGAGTAATCCTATTTTCTCCAAGACACTTAGTCCTACCGATTAATTACTCATCCAATTCGTTAATGCGAAATTGGCTAAAAAAGCAATCAAATAAGAAATCATATCAAAAAAATAAACCCAAAAAGGATGCCTTCACCCGGACTTGAACCGGGGACAACCAGATCTTCAGTCTGGTGCTCTCCCACGCCCCAAATTGAAAATGGATGGCAATTTGAGCCTAAATTTTTTTCAGAGCCTCCGGGAAAGTTAAATAGAAATGATAACCAATCCCGCGCGGGAAATAAGGTTATCCTTGGTGCTCCGGGTCTGTCGGTCGCAGAGTATTTTCGTGATAGAGAAGAGGGGTTCCGGGCTTATCATGCGTCCGGTATCGCAACACCAACCCTCAACAACTACGTGAACCGGTTGGGGGAAATGGACTGGTTGTATGTTCCTGAAGATGTGATCATGCGTGGAAGTATGAACGCCTCAGAGAAGAACGCACTCAATGCATTCCTGAACTATTTTGACGGAGTGGGAACCAAGAACTTCAACGGATACGAGAAGGCACAGTTCACAAAAACCGCCGCGAAAGTGCAGACCGGGAAAGGAAGCAGGAAGGATCAGAAGACCACAAACTTAGAGTTCGACGAACTGATCACTACCCGCGACAAACTGAGCCACCCGCTACAGGTCGTGTTTATGATCGCCGCATACAGTGGAGGTAGGTTAGAGCAGATCAACCGGCTCTATGACAAGGTAGAGGAAGGAAACGATCTTCGGATAGACGATTTCGGCGACTTCTTCCGGGTAGATGTCCGGCATGTATCCGCCGGAGGGAAGAGAGCTTCCTACTACTATTTCCCGGCGGAGATGAAGAACGCAGTTCTGAATTATCGGAATGTCAACGCCCCGGACACCATCAGCAAGAGGGTAAGTGATGCGGGAAGAGACAACTATCGGGAAGAACACGGGAAGCAGGTTCACCGCCCGGTGAATGTCTCGTCTCTTCGGAAGTTCAACACGCTCCTGTTGAGGAAGGCAGGTATTGACAAAGATGTTACCAACGCCCTGCAAGGCAGAGCACCGGACGGAGTTGATGAGGTACATTACCTCGAACTTGCTGATGATATGGGACGGGAACAGTACCCGCGTGTGATCCCATTGCTGCGGGAAGGTCTACCGGTTCCCGATTGGATGAGGAGTTATGCGGGTAACAAACCATACATACCGGCCACGGGAAAATCATTCGATGAGAAGAAGCTCATGAAGATGCTGAAAGCCGGAGCTACGAACTCCGAGATCAGAAAAGAAATGGGTTTGCACCCGGACAAAATCACGAAGTTCGTGAAAGAGAATGGAATCGTGAGATCAAGAGGGACAAAGGCAAAATAATCCCATTCCTCTTTTTTTCACCAAAATAATTGACATGAAATTGGTTTAGTTCATAGAATTTAGTAAGATGGGAAGATATAATTACAATAACGAGTAATGATCAATCGTTGCATACAATGCACGCACAAGAGGTATCATAAATGCCAGAAGATGATGAACCATACGTGTGCCCTGAATGTGGTTATCAAGACCCTGCAGGGAATCAAGGACAAAACTGTCCCAATTGTGATGAGCCAAAAGAATAAATTACATCCATCTAATTTTATTTTTGTATTTTGGCGTGTATTCCACTTCTATCAAGTTTTTATCCCAAAAAATTAGAGGGAAGCCTGCCGGGTTCTCTTCCGGCGGCTGCCTTTCTTAGTCGTCTTCGCTGCTTTCCGGGTATAACCTTTCACGGAATGCCCCTTCACGGAATACCCGGCCCTGTGATAACCTTTTACTGCTACCATTTCTTTCACCTGTGTTCTTTTGCGTAAGCCTCCGCGAGGATCATCTTCGCGTTCTGCTTTGCCTGCTGCCAGACTGCCGCCATCTCTTCGGGCGTCATGTCCGGCTGCTGTTCCTGTTCCGGCACTTCTGCCGGTGCTTCTGTTTCTGTCATTTCTCATACCATCCTTGAAATCATCCTGAATCCGTTGCCGGTTCTCGTGATGCAGCGCATCACCTCATCCCAAATATAGCCCTCTTCGCGTTCCGTCTGCTCAAGCATCTTGTACACCTTCCCGCCGTTTTCCACAAACGACCGGATAGATGCCTTGCTGTAATCGTCAACCGGAAGATACGCCCACCAGACACCGCGTGCGTCTGTTTTCGCTGCCGTGGTGATCCCCAGCTTGCCAGAGATCAGCACATCACAATCCGCAATACCGTAACCGGTGACCGTCTGATGAACTCCAATTCTCGGCGTCCTGTCGCGCTCGGTGAACATCTCCGGCGGCAGGAACGTGTATCCTGTCCGTTTCGTTCCGGTTGCAAAGCCGGATTTTTCTCCGTGTTCCGTCGCACTGAGGACACTGTCAAATTCCTGTCCGGGAGCTGATCCTGACTTTGTGCCGGTTTCAGTTTGTGAGAACCACGAGTCTTCTTTTGCGTATCTCGTCCGGGTCTTTGTGTCATCCGCATACCGGGGAGCACAGAAAGAGGAGTGGGTCTCACCGGTCGCAAACCCTGACTTTGTGCCGGTTTCAGTTTGTGAGAACCACGCATCCCATTCAGTCATTTGGATCACCTCTTCGCGTCGGTTGCGTAGTCGAACGCGTTCTGATACGCAATCGCGTATAATTTCGTCGCGGTCGCCGCTACAACGATATACTTGTGAACGGTGACGCCATCAGGATCAATCCAGTTCACGATATCGCCGATTGCGTGACCCCCGGTAGCGGAAACAGGGAACCATCTGCGGGTTTGAGCAATCGGATACACCAGCGAGTTGTAATCGTTCTGATACCACGGGAAGTCAAACATCGTCTTGTTGTTGCCTTCGCTGCGATACGCTTCGCGGGGCATGTATGCACCCATGTTTCCTGCTGCTGTTACTCCATATGCGACATTGAACGGGCGGATGTAGTGATATCCACTGTTTACGTTTGTCACATGTTGACCAGTGGAATCTATCCCATTCGTGAACGAGTCGTAAATGTGTTTTGTGAAGAAACAGATCGGTTTCTGTGCATCGTCGTATTCCATCCATGCAGACGGGAAAAACTCACATGCGAACAATGACGGGTTTCCCGCAGAGTAATTGTTCTGAATTACACCAACAAACCCGAATTTATCGACGAATAATGATATCGGGAAGGAATTTGGAGATGTAATGTTAGCAAGAGTATTATACCCACCCTGATAAGCTGCTGTTCCATATAGGTTTACAAAACCCCTGTAAATCGTCCCGCTCGGCTCATGAGTATCTGTGTTCCAGTTGTTACTGAAAATAACCCGCATTCCAGCTTTGGAATATGCGGTATTATTATCCACAGGTGAGGTAAGGGCAACACCCGGAGTAATCCAGACATACGTGTTCGTCGATGTGTGATTCACTACCGTTCCCATCGTCACATCTGGATCGGCGTCGGTGAAGTCGTCCGTGTCGATGAGTGCCTGCCCGATTGTCGCGGCGATTGTGGGAATATCCCATGTTCCTTGAATATGTACCATTTCATCACACCCAGATTGCATTTATCGACCAACGAAGCGGGTAATTAGTCGTGTTCTCAACTTCAATTCTGACCTCACGGAAATACACCCCGCCGAAGAACTCTAACGATCCGCTATCGTCCTGTTTCCATGTCCAAAGCTGATTGTCTTTGTAAACCCGAACGACAACACCATCCGGGACATTTGAGCAAAAATACATCAATACCCGGTTAATTGTCGTGTTGTATGCGACAATGGTCGTTTTTGGTTCAATGGTCATGATTTCGGGATTTTCGGGGAACTGCATAAGTAAATCTTTTCCAGTCACCCTATTGATCGAAATAGCCGCAATTTCTGCGTGAATCTTTTGCATTTCTCGACAAAATACTTCATCAGAAATCATTATTTCTTCCTCCTGACTCTCGTTGCGACAAACACGATCACGGCACCGATCACAATCCCGATCAGATACTTTCGATACTGAAGCAGCTTGCACTTCAGACCGCCGGGTTCTCCTGACAGGATACCCTCGCATGTAGTACACTCAGTCATGATTTGCCTCCTTACAGTGCAGCGGGCATTTTGCGAACTCCCGTTTGTTCTGTTCGATTTCTCCCTTCATCTGCCAAAGCAGCGCGTATGTTCCGCCGAACCCTCCAAAAAGGGTGAGGATGAGTGCAATAAACTCAGAGTCCATTTAACTCACCATCTTCTTAATTCGAGGCCAGAGGAACCACAGGGCTACCACGGCCAGAACGATAAAGAACACCCAGCCGGTGATCTTCTGCTTACTTTCCGCCGCTTTCTGTTCTGTGCTGAAGTCCAGTCCGAAAGCCGTCTGCACTCCTGCGCCGGCAAGCAGTGCCCCGCCGCCGATCCCAGCACCCGCACCGATGCCAAGACCCGCAGCAGGCAGACCATACTTCCCGAGGTTCAGAGCTGCCGCCCGGGTAGTTCCTCCACCCGTAGCCGCTCCGGTGCTCGACTTCATCACGTTCCCGATCTCCGTCATCTTTTTGCCCTCGGAAAGGGTATCAGACTTGAAAATCTTCCCGATAGCTTCGGTGATCGCTTTTGTATTCATTTTTTACCTCCCTTTTTCGTTCCTCCGTTTTTCCGCCGCGTGAGGAAATACGCGGCTGCAAGAATGATCACGAGTGCGACCATTGCGATAAGTTTCATCTTCTTTCCAGCTGCTTCGGTTGTGCTGCCGTCCCCATCGGTGACGACCAGACCGCCGCCGGAACCTCCCGAACCTCCGCCGCCAAGCAGACCGTTCAAAAACTCAATGATTTCATCGATCTGCTGCTGAAGCCAACCGAGCGCCTCGTCTACTCCCTCGATTCCGGTGTCATAGACATAGTAGGTATTCCCGTTTTCGTCCGTCCGCGTTGTCACGGTCGGCGGAAGAGTGCCGTCTCCGCTCTTGCTCTGATTGTCTCCGCCTCCACCGCCAAGAACGACAGAGGAACCGGAGGCAAGAGCACCGCCGACAAGAACACCGATACCGGTAGCCGCTGCGACCTTTCCGAGACTGCCAAGAACACTGCTGTTTTTCTGTGCCTGTGCAACGATTTTAGTTGCCGCCTCGTCTGCATTGCTTTTCGCGGCGGCAGCTGCAAGATCATCGACGGACTTCAAACCGCTACTGACCGTAGTGCCACCAGTGGTTTTTATCACCGGCACGTTATCCGTAACCTTCACAACTGGACTCACGACCGGGGACGATTTTGCTGCCTTAGCCTCAGCCTCAAGAATGTTCGCGAGATTTGGTTCGATCCTTGCGTATTTCGCTTCCGTTCCAAACACATCAAGAACATCATCATACGCTTTGGTGTTTCCTTTCAGCATTGTGCCTGCGTTGGTGCCGATTTTAAACCAGTTTGCCATGTTAAATCACCCCGGAAGCTACAAAACCGGAAACGCCGAGTACTCCCTGTCCGCCATATCCTACAACCTTCGCACCTTTTGCGGCTGTTTTCAGAGCTTTCACTCCAAGATAACTTGCCCCGCCTGTGAGCGGTATTGCTGCAATTGCGATTGCGTCAAGAGCGGCAACGGCTGCAAGATCCCATGTGATCTGATCTCCTCGTCCCGTCATCCAAAGATTTGCAACGTTGATCAGATCAAGAGGTAATGCGACATCTGCGGCAAGAGCACCGGCGCCAAGTGCATTTGTTGGATCTGCGATATTCCCGGTCATGACGTTCTGAATAGTCCCTCCGATGAAGTTGTCACGAGTGTTGATCACAGAATCAACGAAACCACTTGCTGCCGCCGGTGCTCCGCCGATACCATCAGCAACAACACTAAGAGCGGTTGCCGGGTTGTTCAGATCGTAGGTTTTACCGTTCGCTGCGGTGAACAGTCCTGAACCGATCCCTCCGCCGCCAACACCTTTGTACACAACTTTGCCGTCACCAGCTGCAACCGCAACCGGGATCTTCTCAACGGCTACTGCCGCACGTTCCGTAACTGTCTTGCCACCAGTGGGTAACCATCCCTTTTCAGTGTACATTGCAAGTACGCGTGCCTGTTCGGCTGAGTCAAGATCACGGGACGAATAGATCACACTACCAGACAGCCCGTAGTCATAAAGTTTCTGAGAATCGGGCGTATCCGTCCAGCTTGACATATCAGCGGGTGCATTGCTGCCGCCGCGAATACCGCCGGTATTGAAAAATACTGCATCATTGGCAACTGCGAAGGGTTTCGCGAACTGACCGAGGTATCCGGTGCTCGACTTGTTGCCCTGCTCGTCCACTTCATTACTGAAAAACTGCACGTTCGGATTGGAATAATCCAGATTGTAAAGCAGATTCGGATCTGACTTGTTCACGGACACGGCGTCCGGGTTCATCACATTGGAACTCCCGATTAAACCGGTTCCGCTGAGAACGTTCTTGCCCGTCTCAGCTGCCATCACGAACGGCATTGTAAGCGGGTTCAGCGTCAGAGCTGCCTTCATCACATCTACCGGTGTTGCTGCCGCAGCTGCTGCGGTTGCCTTCTGCACAATGTCCTTGGCGTAAGTGTCGGTCTGCGTTTTGATCTCGCGTTTCTTCTCTTCGACCTGTTTCTTCGCATCGTCAAACTGTTTCTGTAAGTTCGCCGGGATGTCTCCGCCCGATTTGATCAGCTGATCAAACTGCTTCTGTGCATCCGCGATAGCCTTCTCTGCGTCGAAAATCTTAGGGAGGTTTGCCGTAATGTCTCCGAGATTCTTCCCAAGATCATCAAAACCTTTTCCGATGTTTGAAATGGTGTTGTTCAGATCCGCTGTGATCTGTTCAACCTGCTTCGTAGCCTGTTCAACCGCACGGTTAAACGCCTGCTGTACACCAGAAACCCAAGAACCTACACCGCCGCCAGAAGAACCGCCAGAGCTGCCGGAACCGCCGCCTCCGCCGCCTCCGCCGCTCGATGATCCGCCGCTGCTGTTGTTACCGCTGAAGAAGTTGGTAACCGGTGTAAAAACACTGGACGCAAAAGATGAGACGGAGTTTAAGACGGAGCTTCCCCAGCTCATGATACCGTCAAAAATACCCATCTCTCATCACCGCCTTACAGGAACCTGTTGCCCGGCTCAAAAACCGCGCCGGCACCTGCCGGGAAAGTCTTCTCAAAGGACACATACCGAAGCTTGGTCTCAGTTGCGGACTTCGCGGCGATCTGATAATCCCCACGATTGAACGTGCGCCCGTCTTTCCCAAGAGCGTTAAGCATCCACTCGCTGTTGTAATCCATCAGAAGGGTGTTGCTCGGCATCGCCGTGCGGAGTCTGCGTTCGTCGCGTGCAACCGCAGTTGCCCAGTTAACCCGGTGAATCTCGGAACGAGACGGGACGACCTGAATCATACCGACCTGAGACGGTGCAACAGTCCAGTGAAGCATAGCGCCGTTAAGCAGTGAACCGGTTGGAAGGTCAAAAAATCCCGTGAATTCGGTTGTGGAGGGAAGAGTCTTTTCCATTGCATAGACCTTCGGCTCAAGCGCTCTCTCAAAGTTTGCGCCGTAAGTTCCGACGATCTCTGTAACACTCTCCGGGATTTTCTCGAAAATGGTCGTGTTGATCGTGCATGCCGTGACCGGACAATCAACGGCAATCTGTTTTGCAATTGCTGCCTTCAGGGTCACGGTGTCGTGTTGAAGTGCGATCAGATCGCCTTCGTCCAGCGTAAGCACGAAAGATGCAGACATGGTTGCATCATCTGCAACAGAGGTGAATGTCTTGTCAAGCACGCGGGACGGGATGCCCTGCGGCATTGTCATAGCGTTTCGGCGTGCAATGTCCAGACCGGTCAGAGCGTAATGATACCGGGTGTTATCCGACATTACCGCGATCTGTTCAAACGCGGAAAGGAACTCCTGAATAGTCGGCACTTTTGCGGAACCGGTCTCATTCTTCGCGGAGATGTTGATCTCAAGCGCGTAAGCGTCGTGGATCGAAGAGTTGCCCAGCTCAACCGCCGGGTTGCTCAGGTTGATCTCCTGCGGAGTTGTGTTTTCATGAAACTTCATGATGAATCACCTCAGACCTTCAGGAGTGCTCTGATACCTGCGAAAATTACCGCACCGATTACGAGCGGAATTGCCACTCCAAAGAGTGGAACTTTTGCGGCGTTAATAGCCGTTGATACAAAATCTGTCATTTTCTTTTTCTCCGGCTGTTACGTTTTGTAACAGTCGAAAGAAAGTCGGCAAAAAAAGAGATAATGGGGGGACAATCCTGCAAAATGCAGGATATTTCACGCATACTTCGCGCCGCCGGCAATTTGACCGTAGGAAATGTTGTAATATCCTCGGGAATAGGAGACGCGGTATTCGCAGAGATCCTTTGCTTCGGCGTCCCTGACCTGTTCCAGCATCGATCTCTGATCCTCTTCGGACTCGCCGGAGATCAGGAAGCTTTTGACTTCGTCGGACATGGTGTAAGAGCGCTTCGGCGTTCCTTCCGGCGGTGCCTGCACGGTCGTATCAGCCGGATCAAAATACTTCTGAACTTCGTCCGCGTATGCCGCGTCGTTTTTCGCCTGTTTGTCCTTAATCCATGCGTAAAGCGCCGCTACTGCTGTGATTACGGCAAGAAGCAGCTCATAGAGATTTGCAAAATCATCAATCATACAGGGAAAAATCAGCAAAAAAAGAGATAATGGGGGGACAATCCTGCAAAATCAGGTAAGCCGGTCACACATCCACCGGAATACTGCATTGTGGGATATTTTCATCGGATCGGGATATCTTCCCGGGTCTTCGCTGTGCATCTGTGATCTGATCCGCCGCTCAAGTCGATCAACGTCTTTTGCAAGTGTTACGCTTCTTCCCGGCATCTTACCCTCTGTGATGTGTTCTGCGGGTGACTTCTTCGGCTTTGATGATGTGAATATCATCAGTGATTGAGCCGTGATCCCACTCCAGTACCTCATGCTTGTTCAGTTTCCGATTGATCTCCGTAAAGTTCGGAATGAAATTCTCGACGTATCGGATATCCGGCGGCGTGTTGTGCCTGAATACGTAGGTATAGCCGCATTGTCCCCACAAGAGTTTCGGGAAGTCCTGAAGTCTCTGTGTGATAAACCAGAGATATTTCCGGCGGCCTGCACCTTCCCGGGCGATTAACTCAAGCAGCGGATCCGGGACGCTGCTGTTTTTGTTCCAGTTGTGCGCCTCTTCGATCACGAGGTGTCTTTCTCCCTGAGACATGAAAACCGCGTCGGCGAGTTCTCGGTAAACCTCTACAAATTCGCTTGTTTTTGTTCTGAGAGTAGGGACGCAGAGGACATACGGGTACTCAAGGAGCTTGTCCCAGTCGTAATTTAATCCCGCTTTGATCTGGACTTTTTTGACTTTCGGCAGCTCTTGCAGGCCGATGTGATTCTCATGTTTTGCGTCCATTACGATAAACGGGTGCTCCTGCTCATACATCTGCTCGACGCAAGCGCCGACGAAGTAGGATTTACCGGCCCGTGTTGGGGCTGCGATCATCCGGTGTGTTGGGTCGTCAAGATGAAGGTCAATATCCATTATCGACCCTCGCAACTCTTTCCCACGCAGAGAGCATCTTGTCACTGATCGGCGCAGTTGATACCACCGGCTGCGGGGTTTCGTAGGTGTTCACGAACTCGGTTTTCTCCTCTTCGGGTTCCGGCTCCGGCTGCTGTGAGATCTGTTGCGGCGGTGCCTGCTGCCGTTTTATGAAGACCATAATCACCGGCAGGAAACAGATCAGGATCGCACCAATGCCGATCAGGCCGGCCATTGCAGGAGTGCTCATGTTCTCACCAACTCCGGCAGGCATGTAGTGGTTCAACGCCTTTGATAGGTTCTCCTTTCCCCACTTCTCCCAGATGGTGAGGTTCGGGGCAGGGAGGTCATACTCCTTGAGGAGGTCGCCGGAGCTGCCGATCAGCATGTCAAGAATCCCAACAACCGCATTCAGTTCTTCGGGCTGCTCCGGCTCTTCTCCCTTGGGAAGGAGAGGGACTTCTTCATCAAAATTGAAGTCGGGCACTCCGACGATGTCGCCGGTGATGTCTTTCCGGTTCAGCTTTACCGGCGGCTCCTCTACGGTTGCCTCTTGCATGATGCTCATTCCTTTACCTCAAAGTGCAGAGTAGTGACACCGCTTTCTACATCTTTTTCAATGTAAAAATAATCAGCAGACATCTTTTTGAGGTCTTTTACGGTGAGTTCGTCGTAACCAGTGTCCTTTTCGATAGATACAATCACATTGACATTTTCTGATCCTACTTGCATAGCGTAGGCTGTTTTTACCACTCCATCTTTTTTGAATCTCCGTCTCATCTTTTTGTCTGCGAGGGTTTGACAAACTACCTCTATCATCTGATCTAACCTGTGCATTTTATTCCGCCTCCGTGATTTCCGCAGGAATTGCGGTTCTCTTCGTGTCCTCGATCTCAAACTTTACCCGGTATTCATCCAGTGAGAAGGTTCCCGTGATTTTACCCGTTTCTAACCATTTCTCGCGGAATTTTCCTTCGGTGATAATCCGTTCCGCAAGTCCGACCACTCTTTCGGCGAGTGCAACGTATTTGCCGAATCCCGGGATGCTGTCAAGTCCGAACATCTCAAACCCCTACCCGGATCATTGCTCTTTCCGCCGCTGTCGGCGGTCGGAAATCTGCCGGAACAGACCGGTTCCGAGTATCCGAACATCTTCCCAGAAACCAACCAACACCTGCCAGACAACCCAGTACCACCAGCCCGGCCACGACAAGAACGATAGGAAAGCTGCCCGCCGGGCTTTTCTCCTCCGGTGTTTTCTCCTCGTTTTCTCTATCTGTGATCTTGCTGCTGTGTTTCTTCACGGGATACGATTTTTCGGTTACCGGGTTCTTGATGTATCCCGCAATGTTGTTTTCCCTTTTCTCTTCTCTTTTCTCCTCGATTTTCTCCTCAATTTCTCCCGTTTTCTCCGGCTCTTCTCCTACGGGTTCTTTGTTTTCCTCGTGTGTTTCCGTGTGTTCCGGTGTGTTTTCCGTGTGTTTTTCAGGCTCGGTTGGTGCATCATCTTTCCACACACACCGCTTCGTTCCGCATACAGGGCACTTTGCAGGCTTCTTTGCAGTTCCAGTTCTTGCAAGCCATTCGTTGCTACAAACGAGACAAACGGCAACCCGCTCTTTTCTCTCGGGAGAAATGATGTTTTCTCCCTTGTTTTCTCCTTCCATATAGGATATTCTCTCTATTTTCCCCACATAATACAGGGACAATCCGGCAAAACCTCAGGGTAATATTTTGCCGGACTCGGGGGTATTATGTACCGTCAGGTCTACCTAATTATCACTGCGAGGTAGGGTAGTCAGTCAATCCCGCCGGGTTCATATCCCGTAGACCGACGGTGCAAATCCGCCCCTCGCAATATGCAGAGATAGCCTAATGGTAAGGCAGTTGCCCTGAAAGCAACCGATCCGATGGTCTTGGGGGTTCAAATCCTTCTCTCTGCGTTTGCCACTTTAGCATAGTTAGGTCATGCTGCTGCCTGCAGAGCAGATACACTCCCGTTCAACTCGGGGAGGTGGCTTTGTGGACGACAACCACGGTAAAAAATGTCAGTATGCAGGGTTCTTCAGAGATTCAGTCTCTTGGGATGTTACACCGTGTCGCGTTTGAACACATCTTTACGTCATTGGTTGATGTCATAAACTCGGATTATTCCGGGTTCTTTTTTTAAAAAAAGGTTATTGAATCCGATCCAGACGTTCTTTGAGTTCGGGATTTTTTTCACTGATTCGGGCATATGGTGCGGCGATCTTGTGATATGTCAGTGCTGTTCTCACCGTTCGCTCCGAGACTTCCAGCTCTCGCCCGATGTCCGCAGCTGACCTCCCGGAGATCTTTTGTTTGAGTAACCAATCCCGATCCATCAGTTGCGGGATATACATCCAACGCGGGTTCATGCTGCATCAAGCCCTCCCGCAGGATCGCATTTCTTGCATTTGAGATCTCCGCCAAAGATCAGCCGTGCGGTTACCGCGTTTTTGTTCAACCGTGCGCCGCACTTGCTGCATACACATGTGATCTTTTTCCCGTGATACTCTAAGATCTCCGGCTCCGGTTCGGGAGGCCGTTCACGTGCGGGCACCGCCGGAGTGTTCGCGGGTTTCATGTTGTAGGGATCATGCGGATCCGCTGTCGGCGGTCGTGCCTTCCACATGAGATCAGCACACTTCTTGCAGATGTTCTGCGGCAACTCCATACCAGCACCGGCAAAAACTCCCTCGTATTTTTCCCGGGTGAACTCATCCATCGGTTTTTCTCCGC
>NZ_JAWDKA010000012.1 GCF_032714615.1 Methanorbis furvi | reverse complement strand
CCTCCGGCCTCCCTGCAGCCAGCTGCCTCTTCTCCTGGGAACTTGCCAAAGCCTCAGCCAAAGCAGACGGAGGCTTCCAAACCCCGTTCGGCACTTTTGGGAGCACCATATTCCTTTGCGGCACCCTCACCGAAAAAATCGCAAAATATGAAAAAACATCCTCACTCAGAATCAGCGACCCAACCGGCGTCCTCATCATAACAACAACCCGCACCACCGAAAAACTCGCAGAAACAATCGAACAGCTTGAGTCGCCCGCATTCATCCTCGTAACCGCAACCGTAAAATTCCGCACCTACGCAAACAAAACCTACTCAGAAATCATCCCCAACACAATCATCCCCTGCGACCGAAAAACCCGCGACGCATGGCTCTGCGGCGCCGTTGCCGCAGCTGTTGTGCGGCTTGAACAGCTGCCGCCAACACCTGACAAAAGCGAATTTGTAAAAATTCTCCTCAAAGCCCTCGACAACGTCCGGAGTGATCACGCAGCGACCGCAACCGCGTCTGCGGCAGCAACACCAGCCGTAACCGACGAACAGCTCCTTGCGCTCATCATCGAGCTCTCCGGCAAAAAAGGAGCACCAATAGCAGACGTCGTCACCCGCGCAGCAAAACTCGGACTTGGAGAAAAAGACACCAAAGCAGCCCTCGCACGGCTCATGGAAGAGGGTGAATGCTACACCCCGACCACCGAACTCATCAAAATCGCCTGATTTCATGAACCCCAAATTCTACGCAGACGGGCCCGCCGTCCTCATCGAACGAAACTCGCGCACCCTCGTAATCGCTGACCCCCACTTCGGCGTCGAAGCAGACCTTCACCGCCGCGGCCTCCACTTCCAGAGCGCGACCCAGTCGCGGCTCTCAAGGTTGCTTGGAATCATCGAAAAAAGCGAACCTGACTACCTCGTCGTCTTAGGCGACCTCAAACACATGATCCCCTACGTCACCTACCAGGAAAAAACCGAAGTCCCGCAGGTCCTCGAAAAAATCCGGGAACAGACCGAGTTCAGGCTCGCGCCCGGAAACCATGACACCGGCCTTGAACAGTATCTCGAAAAAGACGAACTCCTCCCGATCAACGGCGCAGCCATCGACGGCGTCGGCTACATGCACGGCCACACCATCCCATCCCTTGACCTCGCCGGAAAACTCATCCTCTGCGGCCACCACCATCCGGTCGTTAACATCTATGACGAAGTCGGCTGCTCGCTTCGCGGAACACCCGGCTACCTCCTCGCAGAACTCGAAAACTCAGCACTCGGTCTGCCGGCTGCGGGCACCCCGACACGTGCACTCCTCGTTCCCGCATTCTACGAACTCGCAGGCGGCATGGACGTCAGATTAATTCCCGGCAACAAAATATCGCCGGTCGCAAAAGCAATCATCACCAACACAGCCGAAGTGTTTCTCAAAGACGGCACCTACGTCGACACCTGGGAGCATCTCACCCCAAACCCGGAGGAGTCATGACCACAGCCATCGAAGAGCTGCGTGCGAGCCTGCACCCAAAAATCCGTGACGCACTTGACAAACGCGGGTTTGACGAGTTCTCCGAGATCCAGATGCGGGCGGTGCCAAAACTCATCACAGGCGACAACGCCGTCCTCATCGCGCCGACCGGCACCGGAAAAACCGAAAGTGCACTTCTCCCGCTGTTTCACCGCATGCTCACCGAAACCCACCCGCCGGGATTCACCGTCCTCTACATCACGCCGCTCCGTTCCCTCAACCGCGACATGATGAACCGGCTCGAGTGGTGGGGACACGAACTCGGGCTTCGCATCTCGGTCAGGCACGGGGACACCACCGCAAACGACCGCCGAAAACAGGCAACGCACCCGCCCGACATCCTCATCACCACACCCGAAAGTCTGCAGGCAATGATGATGGGAAAAGTTCTCCGCAAAAACCTCGAAGGCACCCGTTACGTGGTCATCGACGAAATACATGAACTCGCAAGCGGCAAACGCGGAGCACAGTTATCCATCGGTCTTGAACGGCTGGTAGAGCTGTCAGGCGAGGTGCAGAGAATCGGAATTTCTGCGACTGTGGGAAACCCTGAGATCATCGGTCAGTTCCTCTGCGGAAAACGTCCCTACACGATTGTGCAGGTTCCGGTCGCAAAGACGCTTGACCTCACCGTCCGGTTCGCCGGCGAGGCGTTTGCAGATCAGATCAAACTGATCGAGCAGTGCATCGACTCCCACACCTCAACGCTCGTCTTCACCAACACCCGAAGCGTGGCAGAGGCCATCGGCCATGCGTTGCGTGAGCGCGGAGACATTGATGTGCATCACGGCTCGCTTTCGCGCGAGATGCGAGTCGATGCCGAGGACCGGTTCCGCGCCGGCGGAACCAAAGGTATGATCTGTACCTCCTCAATGGAGCTTGGTATCGACATCGGTCAGATTGATCATGTCGTTCAGTTCAACTCGCCGCGCGAGGTTGCCCGTCTCATCCAGAGAACCGGGCGTGCCGGCCACCAGCTGAACGCGACCTCGAAAGGAACGGTGCTTGCAACCGGCTTTGACGACTGTATCGAGTCGATGATTATTGTTCGAAAAGCGATGCAGAACGAGCCTGAGAATGTGAGACCGCACATCAACGCAGCGGATGTCATCGCAAACCAGATAGCTGCGATCGCGGTTGAGCGCGGAGAGGTGTCGATCCAAAAAATTGAGGAGATAATCTCCCGCAGCTACTGTTTTGCAGAAGCAGGCCCTCTCATCCGCGAGGTGATTGCTCAGATGGAGAAGCATTATCTGATTCGAACCGAGGGCGATATGCTGATCACCAAGACGCGGGCACGCCGCTATCTTTCAATGAATCTGTCGATGATTGCTGACGAGAAGAAGAGCGTCGTGTTTGATGTGGTGTCGCGAAAACCGGTCGGCACCCTTGACGAGTCGTTTGTGATCAGCTGGATTTCTTCAGGAGCGGTGTTTGTGGCTCGCGGTAAAATGTGGCGGGTACTCGACATTGATGAGGACCGGATCATGGTCGAGCCTGCGAAGAATGCAAAAGGCGAGCTGCCGTCGTGGGAGGGTGAACAGATTCCGGTGCCGTTCACGGTTGCGATGGAGGCAGGGCGGCTTCGTCGTCTGCAAAACTTTGGTGAGTATCGTGCGGATACGCGGTCGGTGGCATTTTCGGAAAAAGTTCTTTCCGAGATGAAGAAAAACCGGTCGATCACGGCGACCGATAAGGTGATTGTGCTGGAGGATGCGGATGAAGGGGTGGTGGTGAATCTCTGCGGCGGTCACAAGGTGAACGAGGCGCTTGGTCGCGTGCTTTCGATTCTGCTATCTGCACGGTACGGGACGGCGGTTGGTATTGAGACGAATGCGTACCGGATTTTGCTGAGGCTGCCGAAGTTTCTGCGTGCGCCGGATGTGGATGAGGTGCTCTGTTCGCTTGAGCCGGATCATGTCGAGGCAATTCTGATGCTTGCTTTAAAGAAAACTGCTCTTTACAAGTGGAAGCTGGTGCAGATTGCGAAAAAGTTCGGAGCGATTGATGCGGACGCGGATTATGAGAAGATCAGTATCAATCGGCTGATGGAGTTGTTCGACAATACAGTTATTGAGAAGGAGGCGTTTCGCGAGCTGTTCTTTTCAAACATGGATGTTTTGCATGCGAGGGAGGTTGTTCAGAGTCTGAAGGATCATACAATGGAGACTGCGACAAGCAGGCTTTCGATCATCGGGGCTGAGGGGCTTTTCACGGGACGCGATGTGATTGTGCCGCCGGGGGAGGATCAGGCGATTATTGAGAGTGTGAAGCACCGCATTGATGAGCAGGATATTATTCTCGCCTGTATGCACTGCAAGTCCTGGAAGAGCAAGACAAAGGTGGGGCGTGCGCCGGATAATCCCCAGTGTCCGCTCTGCGGAGCGCGGCTGGTGGCGGTTTTGAAGCCGTACGATGAGAAGCTGTATGCGGCGATGAAGAAGAAAAATAAGACGACTGAGGAGAAGGAGGCTGAGGCGCGGATGATGCGTAATGCGAATATGGTGCTTTCGAGCGGGAAAAAAGCGATTATTGCTCTTGCGGGACGCGGGGTGGGCCCTGAGTCTGCGGCGCGGATTTTGAATACGTTTGCGACCGGGGATAATTTTTACCGTGAGATTCTGAAGGCTGAGCGGAAGTTTGTCCAGACGCACCGATTCTGGTCGGATTGATTGCCAAATTCCTAAGAAGGTGGGAGGTTTTGTCCGTGGTTACTCCAAGCGAACCCAAAACCAAAGCAAACCCGTCACCATCTATAGCTATAAAGCAAGTCACTACAAAACTACCAAATATGAACCGAAGACATCTCCTGATAGCAACCGCAGCGATATTTTGTCTGCTGTGTGCGGTTACAGCTGGCTGTGTATCGCCCAATGCAGTTGATCCTCTTCCAACACCAACAGCATCGGCGACACCCGCAGGCGAGTGGGAAGGAGTGCTGACAAACGTTGACGGAACACAAACCGAGTACAAGCTCGACTGCGAAAAAGGCGGCTCGGCAAAACTTGAAGTCGACTCAACAAGACCAAAAGGGAGCGATCGCACCTACCGCGGCACCTGGATTGAGAATGTCAAAGACTCCTACACGTTGTCCTTTGGAGCGGAGGGCACCTACCTGTTCGTAATCAACAGCGACGGAACCGGCCAGCTGACCACACCTGACGGCATCACCGTTACCATGCGGCCTGATGAAGACAACGCTGCCGCATCTGATCCGATCGTCGGGGAATGGAAAGGAACCACAGTCAACGGCGACACGCGAATCGAGTACGATCTCACGCTGGGCCGGTCCGGCAGCGCTGAGATAGACGTTGACACCAGCTCGCCCCTCTCATACGAAAAGGAGATGTCATACCACGGCACCTGGACAAAAAAATCAGAGGGGGTCTACACAATATCGGCAGTTGGAACCGGAGACTACACGCTGACCCTCTCCTCAAACAGCGTCGCGACTCTGTCCACTCCTGACAACGGCGAAGTCACGCTTGTTAGGGATTACTAAAAACCAAAAAAACATCAGCGGGATTATCCGCTGCGTTCATTATTTTTCACACCAAATAGATTTAGAATGAAGTCCTCCCCGTTTCTTGCACCAGTCCCCTTCTACTGGTGCGACAACTGCCACGTGCCGGTAATGGGCAAACTCTGTGCCTGCGGCGGGAAAACACGGCCCGTGTCCGTCACCCCGCCAGGCGACGTCCGGCCGGCATTTGACCGCGACCGAAACCTCGTCAACCGCCTCTTTGAAGAACAGTTCGGCGTCCCCTTAATCCCAGACGACCACATCGCGCTCCTCAACAAAGTTCCTGACGAAGACCGGATGGAGGAGATTATCCTCGGAGGAGCAGTAGTCTGCGCAGTCCGGTTTATTCCATCCGAAAACCGCTGGGAAGTACTGCCGCGCGAGTCAGCGGCAAAGCTGGTGCAGCCGACAAAACACATCATCCGCGTAACAAACGAGGCCGCATCCTACATCAAGGACGGCAACAGCGTCCTGATGCCGGGAGTTGTCTTTGTATCTCCGGAAATTTTAGTCGGTGACAGCGTGTTTGTGATGTCAGAGGAGGGAGAGTGCGTTGCGGTCGGCAGGGCAAAAATGTCGTATGCGGAAACGGTTGGGGCAACCCGCGGTCAGCTCGTGCGGACCCGCAGGACACAAAAAGCAGTCGTTGATCCGGCACCGTCAACATGGGAGGACGCAATTGCTGCGAACAAGGGAGTGCTTGATCTCTACGAATCAAAGTCGATTGAGTTCATCAGAGATGTCATCTCCAAAAATCCCGGACTGAAGCCGACGGTCTCCTACTCCGGCGGGAAGGACAGTCTGGTGACTCTTTTAATAACGCTGAAGGCAGTTGGAAAGCTACCGATAATTTTCGCAAATACGGGCCTTGAGTTTCCGGAGACGATTGAGAACGTGCGGATTGTACAGGAAAAATACGGACTTGAGCTGATCGAACGGTCAGGCAAGGAAGGATTCTGGGAAGGGTTTGAGGCGAACGGTCCGCCGGCGGTGGACTTCCGCTGGTGCTGCAAGGCATGCAAGCTGGAACCGGTGAAGCGTCTTATTGAGGAGACCTGGGGCGAGGCGCTGTCGCTGATCGGGCAGCGGAAGTATGAGTCTGCGAAACGGATGATGAGTCCGCGGGTCTGGCGGAACAAAAATGTGATGTGCCAGCTGTCGGCAGCGCCGATTCAGCACTGGACGGCGATGCATGACTGGCTGTATCTGTTCCGCGAACAGGCTCCCTACAATCCTCTCTATGAGTTAGGTCTTGACCGCATCGGCTGTTTCATGTGTCCGTCGTCAGATATCGCCTGCATGAAGGATATTGAGGCGATGTATCCGGAGCTGTGGGCGATGTGGGAGGAGAAGCTCTCCGGCTGGGGAAACCGCAACGGCAAAACGCCCGAGTGGGCGTCGAAGGGTCTGTGGAGAGTTCGCGAGTCTGCGGAGGAGGACGCTGATAATGACAGCCACTTCTAAGATTGCAGTTATCGACTACGGTCTTGGCAATCTGCGAAGTGTGGTGCGGGGACTTGAGGCCGCGGGATGCAGGCCTGTGATCACGGCAGAGCCTGAGCTGATTGCGTCAGCCGATGGGATTGTGCTGCCCGGAGTCGGGGCATTTGCAGAAGGTATGGAGAAGCTTGCGCCGATCCGGCATGTTGTGGAGGCCGCGGTTTTAGAAAAACCGCTGCTTGGAATCTGTCTTGGGATGCAGATGCTGCTTGAGGAGAGCGAGGAGCATGGTCTGCATCAGGGGCTTGGGTTTGTGCCAGGCTCTGTTCGAAAATTTGCAAAAGTTGAGAGGATGAAGGTTCCGCAGATGGGATGGAATACGATTACGCCAACGACACATCCGCTGTTTGCTGATATCCCTGAAGGGACGTATGTGTATTTTGTTCACTCCTACTATGCGGATACAACGCCGGAGTTTACCATCGCGACAACCGAGTACATTGTTTCGTATGCCTCAGCGGTCGCGAATAAAAATGCGATCGGGGTGCAGTTCCATCCTGAGAAGAGCGGGCCTGCGGGGCTTGCAATTCTCCGGAATTTTGTGGCGATGACTGAGTGAAATGGGGGCGCTTGCTCCGTCGCTTCGTAGCTCCGCCCACGGAAAATCGGAGCACACGGAAATTTTACGGAAAAAAACATCACGGAGCAGACGTGAACAACACGGAATTTTAAATTTTTTTTAGGGATTACAAGACGCTTGCTCAGTAATTTTCCAGAATATATTTCCGTGAACTGCACGGAATTTCAAAATTTTTTTAGGGGTTACAAGACGCTTGCTCAGTAATTTTCTAGAATATATTTCCGTGAACTGCACGGAATTTTAAATTTTTTTAGGAGTTACAAGACGCTTGCTCAGAAATTTTCCAGAATATATTTCCGTGGTGTTCACGTCTGCTCCGTGATGTTTTTTTCCGTAAAATTTCCGTGTGTTCCGCTTTTCCGTGGGCGGAGCAGCGAATTCAAGCAGCGATCTTGTACCGCAACAGCGCCGCAACACCGCCGAGACCGATCAGCCTTTTCCCCGGCTCAAACTCGGTGGACAGCACCACAACACCCGCACCGAGCCGCTCGGCTGCTTCAATCATGCATGCTGTCCTGCTCTGCCGGATCTCGGTATCAGCCACCACAATCGTCTCTGCAGCGCCGTAATCAATAGAGGTCTGCACCTCAGCAGCCCCGTAAGCCACAGCGCCGTTCTGACCGATGCGGAGAAACACCTCATCCATCACCTGCACCTCGCGTGCCAGCTGAAGATCCTCGGCAACCCGTGATAAAACACCGTTCCCGATCGCCTCCTGTGCAGCCCCGTATCCTGAACGGCGCGTATCCTCCATAAGCATCCGGGCAGCAGTATCAGGAGCCTTCGTCTTCGCAAACTTGACAAAATCCTCCTTCACAAACCCGGGGCCCGCGACAACAATCGGACCCGTCACCTTGTCAAGCGCCTTTAACAACTCCTCAAACAAACTCTGCCGCGAGTCCAACTCCGCAGTCTTGCCGCTCCCGATCGTCAGCGTAGTCACGCGTTCAGGACCATACTGGCGGATGCGGTAGAGCTCGGCCTCGCCGTCCTCGATTGCCACAATATGTACAACACCGTGCACCGACGACGAAACCGCGCGATCCAGCCGCTCAAGATCCACCGTCCGCCACTCGCGCACCACCGAGATCTCATACCCGGGCTCAATATTCAGTGCATGGTGCTGACCGGTGTCGGGCCCGAACACAATCACCCCGAACACCCGCAGCCGATTCGCCGTCGGCGTGAACTCAACTTTTTCGCACTTCACGCCGATGCGGACCGGCCGCTTCTCCAGCTTTTCGGCACGCAGCTTATCGTTTGGGCCGTCCACCGTTCGCATTGTAACCGCAAACACCGTATTGCCGTAAGAGATCAGGTGCGACAGATGCCAGAGATCGTCCAGACTTTCAGGCATCAGCTTGTACTCGCCGAATCCGTCGCGTCTCAGCGGCTCGGCAGCGGCAGCCTTCATGACTCCACCAGATCCGATCCGCCCGGAGGCACAAACGCTGCGACCGCTTCGGTGTTCAAAACAGCCTTCAACATCTTCTGATCAGACTCAGGGATCACCTCTTTGAGTTTCCGAAGAACCTTTTTCGCAACATCATTGCCCTCAAACGTCCCGGGGTGCAGCCGCACGGAAATTTTACACCGCGGCTCAACAGCCGCGGGCGTTCCGCCAAGCACCGCAAGTGAGGGCTCCATCTGAATACCGATCGCAACCTCCATCGGGACGTTGCGGAAGTACGTGCGCTCGCCGCGAATCACGAACGAACCATGCGCCACGAACTCGCCGGACTCAGCGGTCTTGCTCACCTGCGAAGGAGCGGCCGCAAGCACATCGCCCGCAGCAGAGCCTGAGCTCCACATACGTGAGTACGATGCCGCAAACTGCACAGCCTCATCCATTTTTTCCGTCTTGCCCTTCACAATCACCACAGACGCACCAAACACATCGGCGTGCAGGAACGTATCCCCGCCTTCCATGTATTTTTTCACCAGCTCCTCGTTCTGATCCGCGTTTCGTCCGCCGATAACCAAAACCCCGTCCGAGGTTTCCATCCATCTGAACCGGTGATACCATTTCGGTTTCATCTTGCCGGGGCCCGCGGCTTTTCGTTTCTCAGGATGCACAATCGCCCGCTCCATCGCGCGAAGAGCTCCTTCTTTTTTGTTGCGGAACTTTTTCGCGGTGTCATAGTAGTGCCCGACATTGGCCTCGAGGCTCTCATGCACAAAAACCGTCACCTTATGTTTCTCACCAAGATCCAAAACAACGGACGCGTCCGCCGGATTCACCGACACAATCCGTTTCGCAGCAGGCGAGTCAGCGCCCTTCAGAACTTTTGCAATATCCTGCCAGGACATTTTTGCGCTTGCCGCGGCAAGGACACCGATCGTCTCCTGCACCTCGCCGTAATGCGAGTAGATTATCTCGGAGCACTCGGTTGCCTCGACAATTTTTTTCTCGAACTTGACAAGAGCCTCCTCCTGTTGTTTGCGAATCCGCTCCTCACGCGAAAGTTTTACCTTCGCCTCGACCACAGCTTCGGCAACGAGTTTTGGATAGAACGCTTCAAGCGCCGCAGAAAATGTCGGGTAGTGGGCCTTTGGCTCACGCAGCAGTGAAGGAAGCGGGAACGCTCCTTTGTCATCGATGACCGGATCAAGAGAGGTCTTCAGCCGCGCAAGGTATGCAATCATCGCCTCATACACCGGTCGAAGCTGTGCCTCGGTCGAAAACTTCGAGGGCATCGACTTTGAGACACCGGCAATCGCACAGACCTCTTCAGATGTCGGGCCGCCAAGCTGCATGCGGGTTGCAAGCGCTCGCACAATGTCAGCCTCGTCCTCGGCAATCTGGGCCGCGAACTCTTCATACGATAGTGAGCCTGGATCCTGTCCTTCCATTGAGTAGACGGCTCCTCCCACAATCTCGCGTTCGCGGAACCGCTTTTGTGCGAGTGCGTTGACAATCACATAGTTACTGTCGGTGAGAATCAGATTTCCCTCATCGAACAGCTCGATGATGAGCCGGAACTCCTGCGGCCGGTCGCATGCAGCTTTGCTGCCTGCTTTGTCATCCTGACGGTCGCATCCAGCTTCGCTGCCTGCTTTGTCATCCTGCCGTGCAGGACGACCTTTTCCAATCGTCAGAATCAGCACGCGTTCGACTGTTTTCTGTTCAACCGCGAGCACCCTTCCCCCTTCAATGAACTTGCGGAGGTACATCGAAAATCCTGACGGATTTTTCGGCGCGTCCGGAAGCGTACTGACCAGATGGGCACGCACCCCTTTCACAATATAGAGGAGATGGCGCGCCTTCTCCTCGCCGTTTAAGCGAATCCCGAACGTCGCGTTATCGTATTGATATATTTTCCCAATCCAGAGCGGCAGAAGAGATGACAGCTCGGCGGTCATTGCTGTCACATCAGTCCCGCTCATACCCGGTGTGGTTGCCATTGATAATACCAAGAATAGATAAGACCTGAAAGCTAAAAAAATAAAGCATCTATCTTACGCGGGCAAAACCGCTCGACAGATTTTCAGCTCCGGAGAATACAAAATATGCAGGTAGCACGAGTCAAAAAAGAAAAATGCAGCACGGCAGACTGCAACCGTTGTATTCGGTTTTGTCCTGTTTCGCGCAAGGACCAGCCGGTAATCTACATCGGAAGGAACAAAAAAGCAACCGTGAACGAGGAGCTTTGTAACGGCTGTGCAAAATGTGTGCGCATCTGTCCCGAAAAAGCAATCGAGATGATCACTATCCCTGATCCAGTAGATGAGACCGCGGTCGCGGTAGAAGAGACCGCATCTGTTGCGACTGCGTCGTCGGCAGACGACGCCGCGGCAGTTCCTGCCGCAACGACAGCTGCAGAAGCTCCCAAACAAACTGCTCCGCCAAAGAAGAAGGAGACTCCGGAAGAAAAAGTCGCCCGGAAAAAATATGAGCACAGCGAACGCGTTATCCGGACACTGATTGCAAGTCTGCTTGGTCTGGCTGCCGGTATTGCCTCGTACTTCCTTGCCGGAACCCCGAGTGCGGAGACCGGCGTTCAGCCTGACCCGTTCCTCGGCATTCTGATTCTTCTGATCGCCATCATCATTCAGAGAACTATTTTCCTCTTGATCAAGATCGATACCAAAAAACTTGGCAAGAAGGACTGGTTCTATCAGGCATTCATCACGTTTGCCCTCTGGTACCTCACCTGGACCATCATTCTGAGCACATCGCTCTTAGCCGAGTAAGATCATGAGGATTGCCATCGTTCACAAAGACCGGTGTCATTCCCGGAAATGCGGACAGGAGTGCATTGCCTACTGTCCGCGGGTACGGACCGGCGACGAAACCATTCAGATCGGAGAAAACGGCCGTGCGGAAATTTCCGAGGAGCTGTGTGTCGGCTGCGGTATCTGTGTGAAAAAATGCCCGTTCGAGGCTTTGGATATTATCCAGCTTCCGGAGGAACTCGACGCACCGATTCACCGCTACGGCCCGAACTCGTTTGTGCTCTACGGGCTTCCCCAGCCGGTCGCAGGAAAAGTGACCGGAGTTCTCGGACCAAACGGTATCGGTAAGTCAACGGCTGTCAAAATATTGTCCGGACAGGTGAAACCGAATCTTGGAATCTTTGAGCGCGAGGTAACGTGGGACGAGATTCTGAAGTTCTACTCAGGAACCGAACTGCTGAGCTATCTGCAGCAGGTCGCAAAAAAGACGATACGTGCATCGATTAAACCGCAGTACATCGACTTCATTCCAAAAGTTTTCAAGGGAACGGTAGGCGAACTGCTCCGCTCAAACGATGAGCGAAAAATGCTCGACTACTATGCAAAGGAGCTGACCCTTGATACGATTCTGGATAAAGACCTTGCAACGCTTTCCGGTGGAGAGCTGCAGAGGGTTGCCCTCACTGTTGCTCTCTCAAAGGAAGCAGACTTCTACTTCCTTGATGAGGTGACGCCGTTCCTTGATATTTATCAGAGGATGATTGCGGCGAAGCTTATTCGAGAGCTTGCTGACAAACATCCGGTGATTCTTGTTGAGCACGACATTGCAATCCTTGACATGGTTGCAGAAACCGTGCACATCGCGTATGGTAAGCCTGCGGCGTTTGGTATCATCACCCGCCCGAAAGGCGTGCGGATTGGTGTGAACCAGTATCTGGAAGGATTCGTTGCCGAAGAGAATGTTCGTATCCGCGATTATCCGGTGGTGTTTGAGACCCGCGGCCATGAGAGCGATGTGGAGCGCGAGATTCTGATGCAGATTCCGGAGATGACAAAGTCATTCCCGGGTTTTACGCTGAAGGTTGCGGGAGGCGAAGTGCGGCGCGGCGAGGTGCTTGGTATTGTCGGTGCGAATGGTATCGGCAAGTCGACGTTTGCGAAACTGCTTGCAGGTGTTGAGACTCCTGACGGCGGCAAAAAGTTTGATACGGTTACGGTTTCGTATAAGCCGCAGTATGTGACTGCGGCAACGTCAGATACGGTGGAATTTTTACTGCGTCAGGCGACCAAACGGTTTGATTCGTCATACTATCAGCATGAAATTCTTGAGCCGCTGGGCCTCATGCCGCTTTTACAGTCTGAGGCGAAGAATCTCTCGGGCGGAGAGTTACAGAGGGTGGCAATTGCTCTGTGTCTTTCGCGCGATGCTGACTTGTACATTCTTGATGAGCCGAGTGCGCACTTGGATGTTGAGCAGCGGCTGGTTACAACGAAGGTCATTAAGCGTGCGGCCGAGGATAAAGGCGCAGGCATCATGGTTATTGATCATGATATGTATACGATCGATATGATCAGCGAGCGGCTGCTGGTGTTCGATGGAAATCCCGGAGCAAACGGTCTTGCTACCGGCCCCTTTGAGATGAAGGATGGTATGAACAAGTTCCTCGGGCTCCTTGGAATCACGTTCCGCCGTGATAAGACGGGACGGCCGAGAATCAATAAGCCGGATTCGTACCTCGACCGCGAGCAAAAAGCCGCTGGCGAGTACTATTACTACAATATTGATGCGGCTGCTCTTGCGGCGGCTGCAAAGGAAGACGGCGAAGGGGAGTAAAACCCTTTCATTTTTTTATTTTTTTAGAATAGGAGTTACGCAGTGTGTGCTGCGGCAAAAACGGTGCATGAGGAAAACGCAAGTTAATACGCCGAACGAAACGAAAACAAAAGTGTCTGACCCCAAACTACTGACTCAAACAGAAAAATTCCAGATCAGACAATTACACATTAGGATGTCAACCTTCAAACATTTTTCCCTCATGATCAGCGATCATCCGTTTCCGGCAGTGGTTGCACCTGAAGGAACCATGAGTCCGGCATGCCTTTTGCCTGTTCACCGCTTCGTTATGCTCTGCAAAGATGTAGATAGAGATTTTATCCTATAGTTCGTATAGTTAGGTATGATTCTGGTAGACTGGGAAATTGCGGATCACATAAAACGCGGGTTTATTGGTGTGGACCCATACGACCCCGCACTTGTACAGCCGAACTCTCTGGATATCCGTCTTGGCAACCACTTCGTCTGGTATGAGCCCTGTGATGATGTGATCGACCCTTACAAAAAAGAGACCATCCTTTCCCACACAAACGAGCGCAAAGGATCCTATTTTGACATCATGCCGGGCCAGTTCGTGCTCGCAGAAACCCTTGAAACCATCACGCTTCCTGACAACGTCGTCTCCTCGATCGAAGGAAAAAGCAGTGTTGCCCGCCTTGGTATCGAGCTTCACCAGACCGGTGGATGGATCGATGCAGGATTTTCCGGCACCATCACGCTTGAGATGTGCAATGTAAACAGCCGGCCTGTCCGCGTGTATGCAGGAATGCCGATCGGCCAGCTGGTGTTCTATGTCACCAAACGCTGTCTCTGCCCGTACGACAAAAAACCGGACGCAAAGTACCAGAACCAGAAAAATGCGACCATCTCACGGTACGACAAAAACACCCTGAACAATATCGAATAATTATCTCTCACTTTTTTTGATGCGTTGGCGCTTCGTAGCTCCGCTCGCATGTTCTGCTCCGCCCACGGAAAAACGGAAAACGCGGAAATATCACAGAAAAACATCACGGAGCAGACGTGAACAACACGGAATTTTAAATTATTTAGGAATTACAAAACACGAGAGCCTTGTTCACGATTTATCCTGAGTATATTTCCGTGTTGTTCACGTCTGCTCCGTGATGTTTTTCTGTGATATTTCCGCGTGTTCCGTTTTTCCGTGGGCGGAGCAGAACATGCGAGCGGAGCTGCGAAGCGGTGGGCGGAGCGACAAACGCCAAGCAGGACACCACCAGAGAACAGGTCTCCGATTACCAATACTAGATATCCTGTTCTGACCAATACTACAGGATATGACAATACTGGCATGCCTTGGTGCCGGACGCATCGGCGGAGAAGTTGCATTCCTTGCGGCCTCTCTCGGCCTCGCTGATGAAATAATCCTGCACGACATGTACGAACCCGTGCTCACCGCCCAAAAACTTGACCTGATTCACGCAATGGACATCACCGTCTCCACCGACACAAAACGCCTGCGTGACGCAGATTTTTGTGTATTTTCCGCGGGAGCCGCACGAACACCTGATATCAAAACGCGCGCAGACCTCTTTGAAGCAAACCTGCCGGTCGCAAAAGAGGCAACAGAGATGCTCGGCGGATTCGGCGGCCACTTAATCGTCATCACCAACCCCATGGACGCATTCACCTGGTACTTTGCAAAACACACCGGCCTTGCGCAGGAACAGGTCATCGGATTCGGCGGCCTTTTAGACAGCCGGAGATTTGCCGTCGCACTTGCATCCTGCGGAGTTAGAGGCGACGCACGTGTCCTTGGCGAACATGGCGACCATCAGGTTCCGATCTTCTCAAGACTTGACATCGACGTCCCCACATCAGTTCGCGAGACAATCCTCACTGACATCTGTGCATCCTCCATGCCGGTCATCAAAGGAAAATCCGGCACCGTGTTCGGCCCTGCCTACCATATCTGCAGCATGATAAAAGACGTTACAACCGACTCGCACCGCCTCATCACCTGCTCAATTCCCGCTGACGGTGCTTACGGCGTTGACGGCTGTGCCCTCGGACTTCCGGCGACTCTCGGCAAAAACGGAGCAATTGTCGACGATTCATGGGAACTGGATGCATGGGAAGAGGAAAAACTTCAGGGTGCCGCCAAATTT
The DNA here is from genome assembly GCF_032714615.1 of Methanorbis furvi. NCBI lineage: Archaea > Methanobacteriati > Methanobacteriota > Methanomicrobia > Methanomicrobiales > Methanocorpusculaceae > Methanorbis > Methanorbis furvi. The sequence goes on along the minus strand of NZ_JAWDKA010000012.1, from coordinate 10,330 downwards.
TTGCGTGACATCTGTCGGAGAGTCTGATGGCCGGGGAAGAAAATTCCCGGGTAACCATTGCTATCAATCAGGCCGAGTACACCAACGCACCCGGAGGGCCGGTCGTGCACATTTTCGGCAGGACCGAGGACGGAACAGCTCATCACCTGCAGGTAACAGACTTTCGCCCGTACTTCTGGGTCTGGGAAAAGGAGGCTGACTCACCTCACGCAGACAGCATTGAAGTAACCAGCGACAAAGCAGTCTCCATCAAAGGCGAACCGCTCCGCCGCATCTATACCCAGAAACCGACCGACGTCAGAACAGTGCGCGAACGCTACCACCACTACGAAGCAGACATCCCGTTTGCCACCCGTTTTTTAATCGACACGGGCCTCACCGGCGGAGTTGTTGCTCCCGCGGAAGTGTGCAGCTACCGCGAACTTTCAGCCGCAACCGTTCAGTCGCGTCCCCGCGTCTGCATGTGCGATATCGAGTGCGACGACCGGAACGGATTTCCCGAGCCCGAACGCGACCCGATCATCTGTCTGACCTGTCACGACTCCTACGACGACCACTACACCAGCTTCGTGCTTCAGGGGAAAACGCGTGTCGACTACGATCAGCAGCCGGGCCTTGCCAACGGCTGTTTTGTTCAGGGCAGCCACACGATCTGTGTCTACAACACCGAAAAGGAACTCTTCACTGCATTCATCGCCTACATCAGCGAAAAAGATCCTGACATCCTCTCGGGCTGGAACTTTGCCGACTTTGATGCGATGTATATTCTCCGGCGTGCCGAAGTCCTCGGATTCAAAACCGATGCCTTCGCCCGTCTACCGGGCGCAACCGAACGCGACGCCATGCGCGGCCGCGTCATCTTTGATCTTTTGACTGCGTATAAAAAAATGCAGAGCAGTCAAAAAGAGTCCTACCGGCTTGACGCGATTGCCGAGGACGAGCTTGGCGAACGAAAAGTCCGGTATACCGGAACGCTGGGCGATCTCTGGAACAATGATCCCCTCAAAATGGTGGAGTACAACTTCAAGGATGTGGAGTTGTGTGTCGGCATCAACCGAAAAAACGACATCATCGAGTTTTATCAGGAGGTCTCGCGGTACGTCGGGTGTCCGCTCGACAAAGCGCTGAACTCTTCAAATGTTATTGACATCTATATTCTGAGGAAAGCTCACGGAAAATTCGTGCTTCCCTCCAAAGGAAACTCGACCGGCGAAGAGTTTGAAGGCGCGACCGTTTTTGCGCCAAGTAAAGGAGTGAAGGAGAATGTGATCGTGCTGGACCTGAAGTCTCTGTATCCGATGGCGATGATGACCTTGAACGCGTCGCCTGAGACAAAGTCGCCGGACGGCGAGATTCATGCGCCGAACGGTATCAGGTTCAGAAAAAGTCCTGACGGTCTTACCCGCAGCATCATCAGCGAGCTGATGAATGAACGCGACGACCGGAAAAAACTCAGAAACACATTTCCCTACGATTCGCCCGAGTACAAACTCTATGATATGCAGCAGAGTGTTTTGAAAGTCATCATGAACACCTACTACGGGGTGTCGGGATTTTCGCGGTTCCGGCTTTATGACCGTGACATCGGGTCAGCCGTCACCTCGGTCGGACGGGCAATCATTCAGCACACAAAAGGCATCATCACAGAGAGAGGATACGAGGTCATCTACGGGGATACCGACTCCTGTTTCGTGCAGCTGCCAAAAGTTTCCTTAGAGGAGTCGATGGCAATTGCAGAGAGTCTTGAAAAAGAGCTGAATGCGAGCTACACCGACTTTGCCCGCGATACGCTTGGTGCGGAACAGAACTTTTTCTCAATCAAGTTCGAGAAAATTTACCGGAGATTTTTCCAGGGAGGGGCAAAGAAGCGGTATGCCGGCCACCTGATCTGGAAGGAGGGGCAGGAGGTCAACAAGATCGATATCACCGGTTTTGAGATGAAGCGATCCGACTCAGCGCCGATTACCCGCGAGGTGCAGGAGCGGGTTTTAGAGATGATCCTGAAAGGAAACGGCAAGGAGGAGGTGAAGGAGTATCTGCCCGAGGTTCTGCGGATGTACCGTGCAGGGAGGTGTCCTCTGGAGAAGGCAGGAATTCCAAGCGGCATCAACAAAGCTCTCGACGACTATGCGGTGCTTGACGCACACGGCCGGGGGGCACAGTACTCGAATGCGTATCTTGGAACGGATTTCAAGCGCGGCAGTAAACCAAAGAGGCTCTACATCAAACGCTCCAATGATCCTGAGAAGTACCCAAACACTGATGTGCTCTGCTTTGAGTATCCTGATCAGATTCCTGACGGCGCGTTTGAGATCGACTGGGAGACGATGCTGGAAAAAACAATTCGTGCTCCGTTAACACGGATCTTCGATGCTCTTGGATGGGACTGGGACGAGTTCGATCCAACGAAGGCGAAGAAGACGACGCTGGATATGTTTTTCTGAGATATGAACAGCATGCCTTCGGGCCTGCGTATCACTTCGCAAAATCGCACGAAAAAAAATCCTGAGGGAAATTTTTCCCTCCTATTGTATATGTCTGGCAGACCTAATCGATCGCCTGATGCATGATGAGGATGGTTGCTTTGCAACATGTGTGGAGATTCATGGAATGGTTGGGATGGTTTTTAACGGAATTATGCTATCACTCCTGGGCAAGTACCATGAGGTGTCATTCCTGCCTACTTGATTCATTGATCTGAGAACTATTAAACTTCGTCATGGTACGCAAAATGAACATATGAAACGCGAATAGCACGAATAATAATAAATTTCTGCATTATTCCAATCGAGAAAAAAACGATCCAAAAATACGTAATTTTAATAAATCCTTAAAAATTGCCATTGGTGATTTTTCATTCGCGCTATTCCGTGAAGCGGTGAGCAGGCCGAAACGACTCCTGAAAGGAGGAGTTAAACGCGACGGAATGGCGTGTGGAAGGCGTGCGATTCGCGTTTTTTTCAAAAAAACCAACTGAGTTTTTTCGTGGTATTACAAGTGAACAAAACCCACATGAATCGAAGATTAATATCGTTTCACCACCCACATGTAAGCATGGTTTCTGACGAAATCGACGCAATTCTCTCCAAGCTTGAGAGTGATAATGTACGGTCGGTTCTCCTCCAGTTCTCGGACCTGGAAGGTAAACCGAAAAACGTTGCGATTCCGACGAAACAGATGAAGAAGGCACTGACCGATGGCATCAGCTTTGACGGTTCGTCCATTCAGGGGTTTGCGCGGCTGGAGGAGTCGGACATGCTGCTGCGTCCGGATCCTTCCACCTATCAGATCATTCCCTGGTCTGATGAAAAGTTCCGGTCAGCGCGGTTTATCTGTGATGTCTACACAACGCACGGCGAACCGTTCCCAGGCGACCCCCGCCGCATTCTGCGGACACAGATAGACAAAGCTGCAAAGCTTGGCTACACCTTCAATGTCGGCCCTGAGATGGAGTTTTTCCTCTTCCGCATGGTGGAAGGTCATGCCTCCGTGAACCTGCAGGATCACAGCGGCTACTTTGATCAGACCCCGACCAATCCTGCCGAAGACGTCCGCCGCGATCTGGTGATCTCGCTTTCCGAGATGGGTTTCAACATCGAAGCATCCCATCATGAAGTGGCACCAAGCCAGCATGAGATCGATTTCACCTATGGCGATGCTCTCGGCATGGCAGACAAAGTGGTGACATTCAAGTTTGCGGCAAAAACGCTCGCATTGAAACGCAATTTGCATGCAACCTTTATGCCGAAACCGATCCACGGCATAAACGGTTCCGGCATGCATGTCAACTGTTCGCTGATGAAGGACGGCGAAAACGCATTTCTTGATCCAAACGGCGAACACCAGCTCTCAGACACCGCCCGCCACTTTATCGCAGGCCTGCTCAAACACATCGACGGCATCACAAGGATTGCAAACCCGACGATCAACTCCTACAAACGGCTGATCCCGGGATACGAAGCTCCGGTGTATGTCGGCTGGTCGGCGATGAACCGCTCCACACTGATTCGTGTCCCCTCTTCACGCGGACGAAGCACCCGCGCTGAGCTGCGCAGCCCTGACCCGACCTGTAACCCGTACCTCACCTTTGCCGTGATGCTTGCAGCAGGAATGGATGGGGTCATCAACAAAATTGAGCCGCCGGAAAGTATTGATCGAAACATTTTCCGCATGACCGCAGCAGAACGCAGCGAAGCCGGTATCCGCTGTCTTCCCTGGAACCTTCAGGTGGCAAACAATGCCCTTATGGAGGACAAACTGCTCTGTGATGTACTGGGCGAACATGTGGTTGCTCAGATCAACCGGATCGGCGAGCTTGAGTGGGGCGAGTACTCCCGCGCTATCACCGACTGGGAAATCAAGCGGTATCTGGCAAACTACTAATACTTTTTTTGAGGCAACTAACGCTCATTGTAGCTCCGCCCACGGAAAAACGGAGCACACGGAAATTTTACGGAAATAAAAACATCACGGAGCAGACGTGAACAACACGGAAATCAATTGTTTTCGGATTCCGTGATGTTCACGTCTGCTCCGTGATATTTTTCCGTACGTTTTTCCGTGTACTCCGCTTTTCCGTGGGCGGAGCTATGAATTAATAGACAACACCTACCCCCCCATCCAAAAAAGGAACAGCAACGCGTTACATTTACAGAAAGTTCATCATACATCCATTCCACATAATTAAGAGCATAATTGCAGCGCGAGGGTTGCCAAGCCAGGTTAACGGCGCAGGGCTTAGGACCCTGTCTCAAGGAGTTCATGGGTTCGAATCCCATTCCTCGCATACCATTTCATCATCATGCTCGAAAAAATAGAGATACACGGACTGCGGCATTTTGAAAAATACTGCGTGAAAACAAACGGTCTGACAGTATTTTTCGGAAAAAACGGAACCGGAAAATCATCGATCGCAACAGCGTTCCGGCTACTCTCCGCAATTGCCGCAAGATCGCTTGCTGACTGGACAGAAGTATTTTCCAACACCGGAGCACTCTTTCACTTCGGCCCAGAAGAAACAAAAGAGATCATCCTCTCGGTGAAACGGGGAAAAGAGTCCTACTCAGTCACCCTTGCTCAGGATCCAAAGGATTCATCCCGGCTCATACTCAGACGCGAAAAACTGGTGATCCCGCACCACACTGACAACACCCAGTTTGAAACAATCGAAGTCAAAACCGGCGAACGGGAAAGTATCTTCGGCGTCCCGATGGACGGCAAAACGCACGACGTATACCCGCTCATGCAGGAGATGAGCCGCTGGTGGATCGGATCCCTTCTCCCTGCCGCAATCAGAAGTCCTGAAAAAAATGACACCGGCAGAGTACTCTACCCGACCGGAAAAAATCTTGAAGCATGTTTGATCTATCTTGCGGAAAACTCACCGGAAGCATTTCAAAAAATCACTCAGGCGGTCACTGAGATCGAACCCGAGTTCATCAGCTTCGTAGTAATTCAGGAAGGAACGGAAAAATTCCTGCGCTGGGAATCAAAGAAACGTCCGGTACTGATGCCGGCCCAGTACTTCTCCGAAGGAACCCTGCGCACTCTCTGCTACGCGGTCCTCTTCGTCTCTGATGATCTGCCGGAAGCAGTTGTGATCGATGACATTGAAACCGCACTGGACGAGGAACATATTTTGGTCCTGATGCGGCTTGCAGCAGACGCAGGAAAACGGACAAACCTTATTCTCACCACACGCTCCGAAACAGTTGCGAAGTGTGCAGGACCGGCCCTCATGCAGATATAATTTATTTGATGTAAAACAAAATAATTGGCAACAACTATGTTGCGACGTCCCATCCTCCTGCTGCCGGTCCTGTTCCTGCTGTTGATCGTGAGTATTGTCGCAACCACCTGCATCGGAGTGTCGGGGCTGTCGCTCTGGACGTTCGATCCAGCCATGATGCAGAAACTGCTCTTTGAAGTGCGGCTGCCAAGAGTTCTCGGTGCAGTGCTGGTGGGTCTCGGACTTGCCGCGGCGGGATGTGCGATGCAGGGACTGTTCCGCAACCCAATGGCTGACCCGTACATTATTGGAACATCATCAGGAGGAGCGCTCGGCGCTGCGTTTGCAATTGTGTTTCTGGGAGGACTCTTCATGCCAGTCCTGGCATTTATCGGCGCAACCGCGTCCACCATCGCAGTGTATATGATATCTCGTCGAAACGGACGTGTCGCAGTTGAGACACTGCTTTTGTCAGGTATTGCGGTCTCGCTGTTTTTGTCTGCGATGCTTTCGTTTATCATGTACATCTCAGGAAACAGCCTGCACCAGATCATGTTCTGGATGATGGGCGGGTTCTGGAACGTGTACTGGGATGACGTGATGCTCGGGCTTCTGATTCCTGTTGCATGCGTTATTTTGTTTGTGTTTTCCCGCGATCTGAATGTGATGGCGCTTGGCGAGGAGGAGGCGGTGCACCTTGGTGTGAATACCGAGAAAACAAAAAAAATCCTGCTTCTGATCTCTTCCTTCATTACCGGCATTGCGGTTTCGATTGCCGGATGTATCGGGTTTATCGGACTGATCATTCCGCATGTAATGCGGACGATTGCAGGACCTGATCACCGGATTTTACTGCCTGCATCAATGATGGCAGGAGCAATTCTTTTGATGTGGGCCGACACTGCTGCGCGGACACTGCCGGTTGAAATACCGGTTGGAATTATCACGGCGTTTCTTGGAGCACCGTTCTTTTTGTATCTTCTTCGCAGGAGGACAAAGGTATGACGCCGGTTATTTCTGCTGAAAAGTTGTCGGTGAGTTACGGAGATCATCAGGTGCTTGAGAATCTCTCGCTCGCGGTTGAGGAAGGAGGGTTTATCGGAATTCTCGGACCAAACGGATGCGGAAAAACAACATTTCTCAGAACCTTGTCACGGATTCTTGAACCCGATGCCGGTGCGGTGATGGTTGAAGGGCTTGATGTTTCAACCTATGACACAAAAGCTCTTGCAAAAATTCTGGGCTGTGTTCGTCAGGAGACGGATGTGGCGTTTGGGTTTACGGTGCGGGAGATTGTTCTGATGGGCCGCCACCCGCATATTGGAAGGCTTGCTCCTTTGTCGGAGACTGATCTGGCGATTGCGGATGAGGCGATGAGAACGACGAATACGCTGCATCTCGCTGACCGGCTGGTTACAGAGGTGTCGGGCGGCGAGCGGCAGCGGGTGCTGATTGCGCGGACGCTTGCCCAGCAACCGAGGATTCTTTTGCTGGATGAGCCGACATCGCATCTTGATATCAATCACCAGCTGGAAATTTTGCAGCTGATTCATAGTCTGACACCAAAAATTACGGTTGTCGGGGTGTTCCATGATTTTAATCTGGCTTCCTACTTCTGCGACCGGCTGATTTTAATGAATGGTGGAAAAATTACTGCGGCGGGAACGCCGGCCGAGGTGCTGACCGCGAACAGGATCAGGGAGAGTTTTCAGGTGCAGATGTTGGTGAGTCTCCATCCGCTAACCGGTAAACCGTACTGTGTTCCTGAGTATGAGACAGCGTCGGAGACCGCCGCAGAAAACGGCGTCCGCGTGCATGTGATCTCAGGCGGCGGGTCAGGGGCAAAGCTGTTTCATGCGCTGGCATCCAGAGGCTGCCGGATTACAGCAGGGGTTGTTGCAATAAATGATGCGGATTTTTCCGCGGCTGCGGCACTTGATGTTGAAATCATTACTGAACCTCCGTTTGCGGCTGTTTCGTATGCGTCGGCACAGCGGCTGCGGGAGATAATTCATGGCTCAGATGCGGTTGTGGTCTGCGGGATGCCGATTGGGCAAGGAAATCTGGCAAATCTTTTGGTGTTGCAGGATGCAGATGTGCCGATCTATTTCCTTGGCGAATGCGAGGATTTCACCGGAGGAGAGGCATCAGCGCTTGTTGAGGAGCTCTGCGGGAACGGGGCGGTACAGGTTTCTGATACCTGCGATCTGATCAGGCGGCTGGGTCTTTGAGATTTTTTTTTGATCGCCGTTGCTTCGTAGTTCCGTCGCTTTGTAGCTCCGCCCACGGAACACACCGAACACACGGAAATTTTACGGAAAAAAATCACGGAGCAGACGTGAACAGCACGGAAATTTCACAAAAAAAGATCATGGAGCAGACAAGGACATAACAAAAATTCCAAAATAATTTTTCTTCCGTGATGTTCACGTCTGCTCCGTGATTTTTTTCCGTGTGTTCAGTGTCTTCCGTGGGCGGAGCTACAAAGCGGCGGTAATCAAAAAAACTAAATTTATTTTCACAACATCCCGCCTTTCACCGCAGCCCCTATCGCTCCCGCGTACTGCGCTTCTGGCGTCGTCACTACCTCACGACCCAGCCGCTCTGCAAGCGCTGCACGAACCGCTTCGCTTGATGCAAGACCGCCTGAGAAAAACACCGTATCAGCAACTCTCACGCGGGCACAGAGGCCTGCCGCCTTATCAGCAGTCGCGGCAATAACGCCTGCAAGAATTTCCGCACGGTCAGCACCCTTCGCACGAAGCCCGATCACCTCGGACTCCGCAAACACCGCACACGTGCTCGTGATCCTGATAGGAACGGCATCCCTCACCACATCATCAAGCGTTGCAAACGTTGCCCCAAGCGTCTCAAGCATCATCTCAAGAAATTTTCCGGTGCCGGCAGCACACTTGTCATTCATAATAAAATCCACAACCGACCCATCCGCCCCGCAGACGATCACCTTGCTGTCCTGACCGCCGATATCGATCACTGTCCGAACATCCGGGTTCAGATAATGCACGCCAAGCGCATGGCAGGTGATCTCCGTCACCGCCGAGTCCGCCTCAACCGCGACGCGGCCGTAGCCGGTCGCCGTGATTTTGAGATCAGATCGGGAGATACCGTGCTTCGCGCACAGCTCATCCGTAATTTCCCGGACAAGCTCCTTCGTGTTCCAGCCGGATGGAACCATACGCAGATCAAGAATTTTGTCCCCTCTCATTAGGGCAAACTTCGTGTACCTTGACCCTGCATCAACCCCGAGTGAGTATATCATAGCATCTCCAGAAATGCCGACAGTCGCGTGGACAGCTGGCCGAAGTCAGCCTGCGAGTAATCGGTCTCCACATGAATGAACGGCGTGGACTTTGTCTTCGTCACATACTCGCGCAAAAGCGTGCTTTCAGCATTGAATGTGTGGCAGGCAACAAGCCCCATATCCACCACTCCGTCAATATGGTACTCATCAATTTTTTCGCCGATCGTCTGCAAGCGTCCGTCGTTTGGCGTCATGCAGGAGCAGGCAATTCTGATGTACTTGCGGGCGAGCGCATCATACACATCAGGATTTTTCTCATCCACCAGCAGCTCGTTGGGCCTTGAACCAACGCAGCCCTCAATATACACCACCGACCCTCCCGCAGACTCGATCGCATCGATCACTTTGACTGTTGCCTTTGTTATCGGAGAACCTGTCAGAAGAATCCGCTTGGGGCGTGGTCCGGCGCCCGCCGGACGAGAGCTGTACTCTTCCTTCAGACTGCGGGCAAAGGCAATCTTTGCCTCGTGACCTACTGAAGTTGTGAATGTGTTGAACATCACAAAAAGTTCCTTACCTGACAACAGCGGCGGGTCAGATTTTGCAAGTCGGTAGACATCCTGCAAAGCGCGCCGCTCCTCATTCACAAGAGTGATCTGTTCAGCCACCATCTCATCTGTGATGGTGACGGAAAATATTTCTTCGAGTCGTCTCGCAAACTTTCGGAACTCGTTTGCCAGAAACGCGACGCTCTCTTCATCAGTCATCTGCGGCAGGTGAATCACATGAACCGGTTTGTCACGAACCATGTACTCAAACATTTTTTTCTTGCCGTCGCAGGTTGTTTCCCCAACGATCAGTCGTGCAAAATGAAAGTGCGGACACTTGCCGGTTTTGGCAAATCCATAGCTCGACTTCACCAAGGGACAGAAGTTGATTGGGAGATCAGCTTCTGCTGCGGCAATGGTTTCATCATTTCCTGAACAGAGCGAGATTGGTGCAGCACCTGCTGCAAGAATCAGCTCGCGGGGAACAAACGTGCAGAACGTTCCAACAATCGGCTGAGTCTCGGAAATTTTCTGCGCCTCGAGGAATGCAGTTTTGCGGGACTCGGAGAAACTCTCAAAACCGGGCGGGAGGTTGAACATTGGTGTACTTATCTGAAAAAAAATGCATATAGCATTTCTGATGTAGGAGGTGTTGTCCATGAATTTGTTTGTTGGTGGACACTGTTCGGCATTATTCGTTGCTCCGCCCACGGAAAAACGAAACGCATGCCTTCGGCCTGCTCACCGCTTCGCGGGAAAGCGCGGAAATTTTACGGAAAAAAACATCACGGA
>NZ_JAWDKA010000011.1 GCF_032714615.1 Methanorbis furvi | reverse complement strand
ATAGCAGAGAGGTTCCACCCGGACCCATTCCGAACCCGGCAGTTAAGCTCTCTTACGTCGGATACTGTACTGAGATACGCGAGTTCTCGGGAACTATTCAACGCTGCACCCCCTTCCTTTTGATTGAGATTGTTTTGTAATGTTTTTTTGTGAAGAGCGGAGAGCTTTTTCTGTCTTTGAGTAAAACGCGAATAACGCTAATAAAAAATCGCCAATGGCGATTTTCAGGGATTTGGTTATGTTATTTTTTTGGACATATATTCGTTCAGAGAAGTACTGGGTATTTCTTTATCCTTTGAAAAATCGCCATTGGCGATTTTTTATTCGCGCTATTCGCGTTTCATTCCAAGCAAAACCACCTATCGAATTTATTGTCCTTTGTCCCTTGTCCCCCTGTATCCGAAAGAGGAGTACCCCAAAAAATTCAGATCTTCTTCTGTCGTTTTTCGCCCGCTTTGAGTAGTATTTATCTGATAAGTTACATACATAAACAACATGACAGCGGGAGCAGTTGAATCATCTGTGATCACCGATGATGCCTGCGGCTCATCTCATTTTTTTGTGGGGGACAAAGGACAAAGGACAAAAGTTATCCAGCAGTCATTCATATTGAAATGACTGTTTTATCAGTTTCTGTCTCCATGTATCGCTTTTTTTCCGAAATGAAGCTGTTCTGAATTATCCCCAATCCCTACTTTTATCACAGCGCAAACAAACATACTATCTATGCCAGAATTTGGAAATCCATTCGCAGGCCAGAAATTTGATCGCAAACTCACTGATGCAGAACTTGTCCGCGCCATCCGCTTCATGGTCGCAGCAGAATACGAAGCAATCCAGCTGTATCAGCAGCTTGCCGAATCAACCGATAACAAACTCGCAATCGAAGTTCTCGAAGACATCGCCGACGAGGAACGCGTACATGCAGGCGAGTTCCTCCGCCTCCTTCACGAACTTGCCCCTGATGAGGCAAAGTTCTACAAAGAAGGAGCTGACGAGGTCGAAGAAGAGATTGGAAAAATGAAGAAGCGCAAATAATACTTTTTCACTCTTTTTTCCGGTATTTGCCGCACAGGGTTCCGGTGTCATACCCAAGGGTTGAATCAGTGTAGTAGGCGCAGATATCAGACGTCATGGTGCAGACAAACCCTCTCTTTGCAAAAAACTCTGCATCCGGAAGTGTTGAGTCTTTTTTGAAAAATTTGCAGCCGGTCACAACCTTCCGTGTGGTATCATAGAAGTGTTTTTGTTTGGGAGTGAGGTTGGCAAAGTCAATCATTGTCTAAGGATTGTTTGCCGGTTGTCGGGATAAATTCGGTGTTCGAGTACTTCTGGTGGGTGAAACTCAGCACATCAGAAGCCATAGAAGAAATTTTTCAGAGAGTACGGCACAAAATATTTTCACTGCATCGAAGACGCCACGTAACTCTCATAAAAATATTCTAAAAAGCCGAAACCGCCCACCACAGAACATCATAAATACCACAAACATTCAATCATCCATCATGAAACACCTCCTTCTCCTCTTTCTCCTCATTACCGCCGTACTTCTGACTGCCGGCTGCATCGCATCCGAATCCCCGGCAGACAAAACACCGACCCTCTCCGCAACAGGAACCATACCTACAGCAGCGATCATCCCCGACAACGATATTATCGGGCTTGACGTCCTCACCATCTACCGCGGCGCAGACGTCATGCGGGAACTCCCCACCATCCAGCTCAAAGATGGCAGCACCGCCTACCTCATCGAAGTGACCGTCACCTGCGAAACACTCGGCAAAAACTCCCGCCGGGAAGGCTACATAGGATCCGTCACCATCTCCGATCATGATCTTTTACTCTCCGTTGAAAACGGCACAAGCAAAACTACCCACCCCGCAACCCACCTCCTGCCGGTACCGGAAAAATATCATAAAAAAATGCTCTATGATGACATCATTCTCAAAGAAGGAGAATCCGTCACCGGCTGGGTACTCTACACCAATGTCCCCAAAGGAAACGCAACCCTCACCATGCCGGAATTCGATGCAGAAGAGGTACGGATCTGAACAAAAACAAAAAGCTTCAGGGGGGATTTGAACCCCCGACCTGCTGATTACAAATCAGCCGCTATGCCGGGCTAGGCCACTGAAGCAAGAGTGACTATAATAGTTCTCCCTCTCTCTAATAATAGTTTACGTTTTACCCGGGATTGCTCCAAAAATTTGGAAGGTCCCGGATTTGTGGGCAAGAATTTTTTCGCGTGAAAAAAATGATTTTTCTTTTCAGTATGCTTGCGTTTTGGTCTCGTATAGAGCAACTATATTTCCGTGGTTACTCCAAGAAAAACCAAAGCGAAAGAATCTTTTCAAGCAAAATTTTTCCTGTAACCCATCCCCTCTCTCAAATATCGTATTCATTTCCTGTCCGTATCGTTTTCAGATATTTTTTTTTCAATTCACATATCCAGTCAACAACTAACTTATTGTAGGTTGAGAGGTAATATTACATTGGAAATACCATGGGGTCTTCACCATCTCAGGATGCAGCCGTCTCTCCTGCCATCGGAACGATTCTTCTCGTCGCATTTACAGTTGTTTTCGTCGTCATCGTGACAGTGATAGCGATGGGACTCGCCGACGGAATGTTTGACATGAAGCAGGTAGGCCTGACGCTCAAACCCTATGCGGTTGGTGGGAACAATCCCGAACATGGTATTGGCATCATTGTTCACGGAGGAGCAGATGCGGCTGATCTTGTCTCGCTCTCCGCCGTTATTACTGGACCGAAACTGATCTATGCGAAAACGCAAAACAACTCTGTCGAAGGTCCGCAGGTCGGGCAGGAGTACCGTATGGCGGCATACGTTGATCCGAAAATTCTGGAACAGGTTCAAAGAGGGAACTATACGGACCTTGTAACTCTTATCACGACCGGAAAGGATTCTGTAGTAGAAATGGAGTGTTACGCAACTGTCACCGGAAAATTCCGCGACGGATCCGAGCAGGTGCTGCTGATGCAGAAGGTGATAATTCCGGTCATCCCTGGAGCTGACGGGGGCATGTCGGATCCAAATGGGTGGATATCGGTTGTCCCCTATTACATCAGTGATGTCTATCCTGCACATGGATTTATGATAATCATTCTGAATGATTCCGTAAAGGGTCTGGGTCATCCAAGCTTCAAAGTTACTGAGGGTGAGAACAAAAATCAAGAAGTCGAGGTTACGGAGGTGAAGATGGTGGAGGATAAGAACTACTATACCTACGATCTTTCACCAACTAAGGTTTCTAATTGGACGAAAACCCCCTATCCTGACTCATGGGTATTGGGCGAACTTACCGGAAACGTAACTGTAAATGTTATATTCGATACTACGAGTGAAAAAGTTACCGTAGGGCCGATTACCATTCCTCCTCGAAAAAATATCTTTGAAAACAAAAGCAAAGTTGCCGGAACACTCAATAAAAATGGTAACCAGATCACGGTTACGTTTAAGCCAACTACTACTCTGAAAGATGAAAATCCTAACTTCATTGTGTTCTATAGTGGTAACACTACGGCGCCGGTATACAAGAATCAGATTTCTAATTATCCATCGTCGGCTACGTTCTCTCTGCCAAATGACTTGGCATCCCATAACGGAGAAAATCTTGATGTCTTTGTCCTTGTTAAAATTGACGTTACCCAGGTCTGGTACAAGGTCGCCTCCGAACCGGTCAGCAAGTTCCTCTAATACTCCCTAACCTTTTTTTCCCCGCCTCACTCCATTCCCCATGTATTTATCACACCTTCCAACCATCTATACTATAACGACGGTCCTCCCGCATCACCGTCATCATACCTTGAAAGGGTGAAACCACTCATGCTGTCTGACATCGAAATTGCACAAAAAGCCGACATGCACAAAATTACGGAAATTGCCGCAAAACTTGGCATCCAGCCCGACGAACTGGAACCCTACGGCCAGTACAAAGCCAAAATCTCCGACACCGTTGAAAAACGCCTTGCCGGCAAACCAAACGGCAAACTCATTCTCGTAACCGCCATCAACCCGACCCCGGCAGGCGAAGGAAAAACCACCACAACTGTCGGCCTCGGCCAGGCCATGGCAAAGATCGGCAAAAATGCAGCCATCGCCCTTCGTGAACCCTCTCTCGGACCGGTCTTCGGCGTCAAAGGCGGCGCTGCGGGCGGAGGCTACTCGCAGGTAATCCCCATGGAGGATATCAACCTCCACTTCACCGGCGACATTCATGCAATCACCGCCGCAAACAATCTGCTCTGCGCAATGATCGACAACCACATCCAGCAGGGAAACGTTCTCGACATCGACACTCGCAAAATCATCTTCAAACGCTGCCTTGACATGAACGACAGAGCGCTTCGCAACCTCGTCGTCGGCATGGGCGGGCCGACCAACGGCGTCCCAAGAGAAGATCACTTCATGATAACCGTCGCGTCCGAGGTCATGGCAATTCTCTGCCTTGCAACTGATATCATCGACCTCAAGACACGGCTCGGCAGAATCATCATCGGTTACAGCCGCAGCGGAAAAATTCTCTACGCAAGCGACCTCGAAGCCCAGGGAGCAATGGCCGCCCTCCTCAAAGACGCGCTCAAACCAAACCTTGTTCAGACACTGGAAAACACCCCCTGTTTCATCCACGGCGGACCGTTCGCAAACATTGCTCACGGCTGCAACTCGGTCCGTGCCACACGCCTTGCCCTCAAGATGGCTGACTACGTCATCACGGAAGCAGGCTTCGGCTCTGACCTTGGCGCAGAAAAGTTCATGGACATCAAATGCCGGTACGCCGGCCTCACTCCAAATGCCATCGTTCTCGTGGCAACGATTCGTGCCCTCAAATACAATGGCGGAATCCCGAAGGAAAAATGTGGCGAGCCAAACGTTGCTGCCATGAAGGCAGGAATGGTCAACCTCGAAGCCCATGTGGATAACCTCAAAAAGTTCGGCGTTCCTGTTGTTGTTGCGATCAACCGTTTTGCCGCTGACAGCGATGAGGAGATTGCCGCCCTCAATGAGTTCTGCACCAAAAAAGGCGTTGACTTCGCCCTCTCAGAAGTCTTCGCCCTCGGCGGAGCTGGCGGAGTTGATCTTGCTGCCAAAGTTGTTGCGGCCTGTGAGAAACCCAACAGCTTCCGGTTCTTCTATGATCTTGACAAGCCGGTCAAAGAAAAAATCGAAGCAGTTGCTACCGGTATCTACGGTGCTGCCAAAGTTGCTTACTCAGCATCAGCAGACACCACCATCAAAGAGATCGAAGCAATGGGTTCCGGCAAACTTCCCATCTGCATCGCAAAAACCCAGTACTCACTTTCGGATGATCCGAACAAACTCGGCCGCCCGACCGGTTTCACGGTGAATGCTGCAAATGTCAGGCTCTTAAACGGCGCAGGATTTATTGTTGTTGAGACAGGCGAGATCATGACCATGCCCGGCCTTCCGGCAAAACCCTCTGCATGCATGATCGACATCGATGCAAACGGCAACATCTCCGGTCTCTTCTGACCGGAGTTACATTTTTATTTTTGAGTTGCCTGCGGTCTGTTTACCGCCTCATAGCTCCGCCCACGGAAAAACGGATCACACGGAGCTTCACGGAAAAATATCACAGAGCAGACGTGAACATCACGGAATTTTTAAATAATTTAGGAATTGCACGGTGGTGAACATTTTGAAACACGAGACGTTTACCATAATTCATCCTGAATATATTTCCGTGCTGTTCACGTCTGCTCCGTGATGTTTTTCTGTGAAATTCCGTGTGATCCTGCGAAGCAGTAAACAGGCCATAGGCATGTGTTCCGTTTTTCCGTGGGCAACTCTTTGTAATCAGAGCTACTCGTAATTTCTTACAATAATTTCCTCGCCCCCGGCTCTTCTTGCTCCATTAACATTAATCAGCCTGAGAACCGGCACCCGCTCGACAAAAAACTCCTCATACATCTCAAGAATCTCAGGAGCAACCGAGTTTGAAAGCATCACAAACGCCTCCTTCCGATCGGCCTCGCGAAACATTTTGAACAACCGCTCCTGCTCTTCAAGACCAAACGGGCCTGTCGTGTACGAGGTGAAGTACGCCGTGCTTGAAAGCGGATGATAGGGAGGGTCAAGATACACAAAGTCTCCTTTCTGAATTTTTGGCATTACCTGCTCGAAGTCCTCATCCATCAGAACAGCTGATGCGAGAGCTTCAGACATCGAAAAAATCATTTCAGCATTACAGAACCGCGGGGAGCGCACATATTTTCCAAACGGAATATTATACTCTCCTTTACTGTTCACCCGCCACAGTCCGTTGTAGCCGTGATGATTCAGATACAAAAACAGAACCGCCCGCTCAAGACAGGCATCTGTTCCCCGAATCTCATTGAACCGTTCGCGGCAGGAAAGGTACGCCTCTTTTGTGTTCACAAATTTCGGACCACCCGCTTCATTCACAAGCTCTTCCGGCCTGTCTCTGATCATCCTATACAGGTTTATCAGTTCAGGATTTGCATCATTCAGCACAGCTTTGCCTTGAATCCTTCCCAGACTCCAGAGAGATAGATACAGAATTCCCCCGCCGAAAAACGGCTCAAGATAACTGGCAAAATCCTGCGGGCAGCGCTTGGCAAGTTCACCAATCAACTGCTTCTTTCCTCCTGCCCACTTCACCACTGGCCTTGGAAGAGAGGATTTTGTCACAACCATTATAATTAATGGGAAGGCAAAAGGACATATATCTTGTCTATGATAAAAAAACGCTCATCATTTACCAGACGCATGGTTTTTTGCGCATGCGTTCTGCTGATTTTTGCCGCCCTCGCGGCCCCGGCATCAGCTGATACTGTTGTTGCGCAGGGAGATCCTTTCTATGTCAGCGGTCAGGCTCCCGGTGCCCAGCAGGTTGCACTCTACTTCTTTGGTCCAAATTACTTCAAATACACCAAGGTTCAGGTGAACGGCGGTCTCTACAGTTATGAGCTTCAGACCACAGCCGATATGTCGCCTTCCGAGTACTACTGTGTTGTGCAGAGCCCCGGAACCGGCAGCACGTTCAGTGTCGGACCGGTAACTGAGGGCGATACCACCTACATTACCGTTAATCCGGGAAGTGGTGTTCCTGCTGACGGCAGCAGTTTTGTTGTGGTGGGACCAAATGCTCTGCAGAGTTCCCAGGCTGCATATGCTCTGGTGAATATGATCAATAGTCCGAACATTCCTGATCTCTGCCAGACGTTTACGTTCCAGATAGCGTATCCGCTGATCACCATTAATCCGGTTGGAACCCAGTACATGGGAACTCCTTTCATTATTTCCGGAACGACGAACCTTGCTGTCGGTGATGTGCTTTCGGTTGAGGTGACCATCTTTAACTTCTGGCCGTCAGATAAGGAGGTACAGAATGCTGTTGACTCCTCTTCATGGTCTCAGGGAACGTCAGGCCAGACTATTGTTCTTGCAGGACCCACTTCAGGCCAGAATGTCTGGAGCTACAGTGTTGTTCCTCTGCATCCTTCGGATTATGAGGTCAGTGTTACCGGCATCAAGACAGGAGCTTCGGCAACGCAGGAGTTCGTCGTCTCCGACCAGTCTCCGGTTGTTCCAACTGCAGCTCCAACAGCACTCCCGACCTTGACTCCGAGCACTGCGGCTCCGGTTCCAACCCAGACTCCGGGCTTTGGGATTCTCGCGGTTGTAGGAATGTTTGGTGCGGCTCTTCTGATTCTGAGAAGATCCTAATTTTTTTTATTTTTTTTTAGGGGCATGATGAGAAAAGGAAACGCGAATGGCGCGAATAGCGCGAATAAATAAAATTGCCATTGGTGATTTTTTTTATTCGTGGTATTCCGCGAAGCGGTGAACAGGCCGCAGGCATGTGATTTGTGTTTTGAAACTCCTCGCCCCCGCGTAACTCCCTACCTAACGTAACACGGACACTTGACCACCAGAAGACCCGCAAGCACGTTCAGCACGGCGGTTGCCGCAAACACACCCAAGTATCCGATCGGAAGGACCAGTATGCCTGCCGCGAATGGCAGCGCCGCCATCCCTGCATACTGGGTCATATTGAAAAGCCCGTTCATCACTCCCTGCGGCTGCTTGGTCTCTGCAATATAATTCAGCACTGCAACTGTAATCACGCCAAACACCGCACCGACAAGGATCATGCCGACCGGGTGCAGCAGCACAACAGGAACTGAGAGTGCAAGCAGAATGCCTGCAGTTCGTATGATCGAGAGCGAGTCTGAAAACCGCATTCTTGACGCTGTGTAGACACAAATCGCTGTTGCCACACTCATCAGTGCTGTTATGATGCCGTTCATCTCAGCAGTAAATCCTGATAGCTCAGGATACATCGAGATTACCACACCGGTTGTTCCGCAGAAGATCATCATCGCAAACCAGAGCCATTTGTGGTAGACGGCAATGTTCCATATCTTTGCGGCAGATGATACCGCAGGAGAAAATGTTGCATCGTCTTTGAGGCCGAGGCTGAGGAGTCCTGCTTCTCCCGTAAGAATTCCGAAGAGCAGAACTCCTGCATATATCTGAACCGATGCAATGCCGCCGCTCACCACAAGACCTGCCACCATTCCAAGATTCATCAGCGCAACAAAACCGCCGGCAAGCCGCTTGTGATCCTTTCCTGAGTTCACAAACGCCATGGCTGCGGAGACGAACATGCCGGTAAACAATCCTTCCAGAAATCTCAGCAGAACTGCTGCTGTCGGATCCGGGTACGAGAGCCAGAGCAGTACTGCTGCGGCAAATGTTCCGAAAAGTCCTGCCCGCACTAATGGTGTTCTGCCGAATCTGTCAGACATCCATCCTGCGGGAAACACCATAAGAAATGCTCCGAAGAAGTAGGCTGAGTAGACTGCGCCCTGGAGTGCAGGGTCCTCTGTGATATCGGTGAGGACTGGAACGACTGCATTTGACAGAGCCATTGCTGCAAACACTCCTAAAAAAAGTGATAAGCGAAACAGACTGCTGAAGTTCATCTATGGCAGAAGATCTTTTGTTGCAGCGACTTCGTACTTTTTCAGAACTGATCTCGGCAGATCAAAAACTGCTTCAGCGAGCGGTACACAAAACACAAACTTCGGCTCGTCGGCAAATCCGTGCAGCCCGAAGATGACATAACAGGGATTTTCCTCCTGCTCTGCGTATTCGCAGTAGGCTGCGTAGGTTTCCGGAGTTGTCCACGGCAGGTATGCGTCCCCGTCCTCGTTTGCAAACATTCTGCTTCGATAGCAGGTGATCAGATCGAAGCGTTTCTCATCACTGTTTCTGACCGCGACCAGATCAGGTTCGCCAGGTTTTCTCTCCTCGCGGTCGGCAACAGAGTATGCATCCCCGAGCCTGCTCATGACATACTCCCGGAACGCTACGGTTACCACTGGATTTGTGTCGTCCGGGTCTGCATCCGGGTCAGGATACCAGACGCCGAGTGCCCGTTCAAGCTGGCCAAGAATGCCCATGCTTATCACTTGAACCTTCATCCTCATAAAAAAATGGGTGGTCAGCGTGCCAATTATCTTATAAGAATACGGCATAATAGTATTCTAAGAGAGACAGGCTACAATGGAACACGCAGAGATCATCGCCAGCGCTTATACCTTTACGAAAAATGCGTTCTTCAGTATCAACCATCTTCCACGGTGGATTGTGCTGTTCTTCTATATCGTGGGTCCTATCATTGTCGGATTTATTGCGGCCACGATCGTTTTACAGCTGATTGTGCTGCCAATTCTGGTGAGCCTTCTTGTCGGTCCGGATTTTGGTTTTACTCCTGAAGTCCTCTCAGGCCTGTTGGGATATTTTGCGGTTCTGATCGGTCTTGCCTGCGTGTTTTTTGTTCCGCTGATGCAGGGCTACTGTTACCGCTTGTTCCGCACGGGCGATACGATGCCTGACACCGGCAACCTCTGGGGTCTGTTCTTCAATGGATGGAGAATCAATATTACGCTCTTCATCTATGCGATTCCGCTGTTTGTTATTTCGCTTATCTACATGCTTGTCTTCATGTATCTTTTCCCTGATACCGGTCTCTACTCTGCGGCTGATGTTCTGGAGCTGGAGGGGATGATGTATGTGGGAACAGTGTTCTCGTATGCGGCAGTTCAGTTTGTGACAACGTTAATCATTATTCTGTTTGCCTGTGTGGGTATCACGCATCTGTGCAGAACCGGTTCGATTCGCGAGGCGGTGAATCTGAGAAAGGTTGCAGATATTATCGGCAAGATTGGCTGGTATGATTACATTCTTTCGCTTGTGATCATGAGCATTCTGTATCTGATGATTACGTTTGTTACGATGTCGCTCGGACAGTTGTTTTTGAACAATGTTTTCATTATCGGGGTGCTGGCGGTTCTCTACATCTTTGTCTTAGTGCCGATTACGGTGTTCTTTATCAAGTATCTGTCCATTGTTTATGATACGGCGTTCCAGCCTGAGGAAGCCGATACTGAGGAGTTTGATTTCTTCTAACCGCCCCGCTTTGATTCTAATGTGGGGATTTGCCGCCGCAGGCGGCGAACCCCCACAGAATCAAACCGGCTCGGCATCACACGCATGCCTGCGGCATGCGTGGAGGCGGTTGATTGGATTTTTTTGAAAAATTTAGTAGATGCGAAAAACATCACTAATATTAATTATTTTCTGGTTCCGTGCTGTTCACGTCTGCTCCGTGATGTTTTTTTTTCTGTGAAATTTCCGTGTGTTCCGTTTTTCCGTGGGCGGCTCATGGATTTTCATGGTCTCCTCAGAAATAATAATGCGAAAACACCCACGCAACAAACCTCATCCCTTTTCAGCACAAATATATCTTCACTGTGCCGCACGAATACAAAAAATATCCGCACCAGAGAAAAAATCAGTCTGCAAAAAAGCAGCATCAGCGCCAGCCAAAGGAAAAACCCCAGCGAAAGGAGGTTAAGCCGGGTTATTACGTCGCCGCGGACAGCGACGATTACCTGACCAAACATCTCTACTGGTGTCCAAGATGCAACGTCCCTCTTGTTGCAAAAACCTGCTCGTGCGATGCCGAGACAATTAAGATTCCTCTCCAGCAACCGTACGACATCCGTCCGGTGCTGAAGGCAGATTATGATCTGCTCCAAAAACTCATCACCGACAGATTTGGTCCCCGCGTGACGCTGCCCAAAGTGATGGTGTTCAACAAGGCAGGCGGTCTTGACCGAAACGAGCTGGTGATCGCAAACGGCGTGCGGTTTGCATGGCTGTGGTTTGATCCCGTATCCCGCAGTTTCCGTCTGGATATTGAAGCTGAGGCACTGCCTTATCTCATCGGCAAAGCAGAGAAAAATATCATCAACCTTGAGACCGCAGCGGAAAATCTTCCAACCGGAAGACTTGGCGGCAAGAAAGTTGCCGCAGTCGCTGATGCAACCGACGGCGTTGTCATCCTGAAGTACAAATCAAAGTACGGTACCGGAATTTTGAAGGACGGATTTGTCCGCATCAAAGAGCTGGTGCAGGTTGAGCAAAAGTCCGGCATGCCCAACCCGTCATGGGATGAGGTTGTGGAGCGCAATGCATTCCATCTGAAAAATATGGAACGCACCGCGGTTCGCGAGATCAAACAGAACCTCGGGCTTGCACCGGTTGCAAACTGTTCCTTCTCCGGCGGCAAGGACAGCACAGCAGTCTGGCAGATTGCGCAGAAAGCAGGAGTAACCGACGCGTTCTTCATCGACACCGGCCTTGAGTTCCCGGAAACCGTCGAGTTTGTGAAAAGTCAGAACGTGCGCATGATCCAAAAAGCCGGCGACTTCTGGCAGGCAGTTGAAAAAGCCGGACCGCCGGGCAAGGATCACCGCTGGTGCTGCAAGCTCCTGAAGCTTAATCCCCTCAAGGTGCATCTTGCCGAGACCGGTCCCTGCGTCACGGTCCAGGGCAACCGCTGGTATGAGTCATGGAGCCGGGCTTCGCTTGATGCGGTCTCGCAGAATCCGAACAATCCCATGCAGATCAACCTCTCGCCGATCAGATCATGGCGTGCGCTGGATGTGTTTTTGTACCTGTGGCTTCGCGAGGTTCCCTACAACTCTCTGTACGAACGGGGATACGAACGCATCGGCTGTTATCTCTGCCCCGCAATGCTTGAGTCAGAGCTTGCCACCATGCACGAGACGCATCCGGCAATGGCCGGACGGTGGGATGAGTTCCTGAACCGCTGGGCTGCGGACCGCGGCCTTCCGCCCGAGTTTGTCAGCTGGGGTCTGTGGAGATGGAAGGATCTTCCGCCGAAGATGAAGGAGCTTGTCCGCGAGGCGAACCTTGATCTCTCGGAAAAACCGGTGAAGCGAAGCACACCGTCATCGGTTGCCCATCTGATGCCTGAAGGAAAGGCAGTCGATGTGGTGGATGTTGAGCCGGCAGAGTCTCCGGCAGAGGCTTTGCTGCCTCTGACAAACTGGGAAGCAGTCCGGTCACAGTTCCCCATCCTCGGGGATCTGATGTATCTTGACAACGCGGCCACCTCGTTTGCTCCGGAGCCGGTTCTTGCGGCAATGGATCAGTTCGAGAGAACTTATCGGGCGAATGTGGGCCGCGGCGTCCATCGGCTGACGAGAATTGCGAGCCAGAAGTACTGGCATGCGCATGAGATTGTTGCTGACTTCATCAACGGAACCGCAGGAACGACCGTGTTTGTGAAGAACACCACCGAAGCAGTGACAACGATCGCCCGCGGTCTTGACTGGAAGACAGGCGACTGCGTGGTCACAACCATTCTCGAGCACCACTCAAACCTTCTGCCCTGGCGTGCTCTGGAGAAGTACGGGGTCACCGTTCGCGTCGTCGGACTCAAACCTGATCTGACGCTTGACATGGACGCTCTCAGGGACGCGATGGATGACTCGGTCCGGCTTGTTGCGGTTACGCAGGCTTCGAATGTGACCGGCACAGTTGTTCCGGTCGCAGAGATTGCAAAGCTCTGCAAAAAACACGGGTCACTTCTCGCGGTCGATGCAGCCCAGTCAGTTCCGCATATGCCAGTCGATGTGGTTGCGCTCGGTGCAGACTTTGTCTCCTTCTCAGGCCACAAGATGTGCGGGCCTACGGGAACCGGCGTTCTCTGGATGAAAAATCCGATTCTTGAACCGTTGTTCGTCGGCGGCGGCATGGTGGAGCAGGTAGGCGAGGACTCATTTACCCTCACCGAAGGCTTCCACCGCTATGAAGCAGGAACGCCGAACATCGCGGGAGGCATTGGTCTTGGAGCTGCCGCAGTGTTTTTGAAAGATATCGGCATGCAGAACATCGAAGCCCGCGAGCGGGAACTTACGAATCGTCTGATCGAAAAACTTTCGGCAGTGCCCGGGGTAAAACTCTACGTTCCAGCCGACCCCAAACAGCGGATCGGTGTTGTATCGTTTACGATTCCCGGCATCTCGCCGCACGAAGCTGCGGCATATCTGGATGATGAGGCGGGCATCATGGTGCGGTCCGGCATGCACTGCGCCGAACCTCTGATGCGGTATCTGGAGTGCCCGGAAGGAACCATTCGTGCGAGCATTGCGTTCTACAACACCGAGAGCGAGATAGACACGCTTGCGGCAACGATTCAGGAGATTGCGGGATGAGCACTGTTCTGACGCTTCTTGTTGACTGCGCCGGCACGTTTGAGGGAGGCCGAGTCGCTTCAGCGAACTCGTCAGTAAAAAAGTTCATCGCAAATCTTCCAAAGGATCTCCGTGTCCGGATTATCCGCTACTCTGACTCGGCGATGTGGCATCTTGGGCCTGAACCTGTTCCTGTAGGCGAGGTTGAGTGGATTGATCTGCCGTCAGGCGGGTATCTCTCCTCGCTTGCCCATGCGGTAAACCTTGCAGGCCCGACACTGTCTGCATCGCAGAACCGCGAGGTCGCACTTCTTGTTTCAAAGGGGACGCTGTCCGACCCTGAAGAGATTGTGCAGACCGTACTTTCCAAAAGATTTTCTGAAAAGATCATTCGTGCTGCTGCTGCGCTGATGCCTGAGGCTGATGTCTCTGCTCTCAAAATTTTTGCCGGAGATCATATCTTTGATTCAGGAATTTTTT
This sequence comes from Methanorbis furvi, assembly GCF_032714615.1. Classification (NCBI taxonomy): domain Archaea; kingdom Methanobacteriati; phylum Methanobacteriota; class Methanomicrobia; order Methanomicrobiales; family Methanocorpusculaceae; genus Methanorbis; species Methanorbis furvi. The sequence continues at coordinate 29,091 of NZ_JAWDKA010000011.1, read as the reverse complement.
CTGACCCGCGACCTTTTCTTTCCTTGATCGGTGAGGTTGCAGGCGCAGCCGCTTCAGCGGCTGCGGGATCATCTCTGACCCTCACCTGTTCGATTGATCTTGGTGAGGGCAATGCGGTCTCTTTGTCGGTTGCGGGAACTGATCTCTCTCTCATGAAAAAAGAGATGCGCACCGCGCTTCTTGAGCTTGGCTCTGGCGATGAACTTCTGCAGAAAAAAATTGCCGAGTACGTGCGGCGCGTGCTCTGACATTTTTCACTCATGTCTTTTTTCGGCGCCCATCTCTTCAAAATACAAAACTGCAGAACCCCTCACTTTCAATACCTCAGCCCGCCAATATAAGAAGCATTATTCAACTTCAAAAAGCGGGGACTCAAGAGTGAAATATGTAGTTGTAACTGGCGGTGTTATGAGCGGCCTTGGAAAAGGCATCACTGCCGCGTCTATCGGACGAATACTCATCAACAGAGGCTACCATGTAACCTCCGTAAAAATTGACCCATACCTCAACATCGACGCAGGACTCATGAACCCTGCCCAGCACGGCGAGGTCTTCGTCTTAAAGGACGGCGGCGAAGCTGACCTGGACCTTGGAAACTATGAACGCTTCCTTGACATCGAACTCACCAAAGACCACAACCTGACCACCGGAAAGATCTACTCCTCCGTCATTCAGAAAGAGCGTCACGGCGACTACCTCGGGGCAACCGTCCAGATTATTCCGCACATCACCGACGAAATCAAAGACAGAATCAAAACTGCCGCAGAAAGCTGGATCGACAAGGACGGCAACCATGCAGAGATCTGTATCGTCGAGGTTGGAGGAACCGTCGGCGACATCGAAAGCATGCCTTTCCTTGAAGCCGTCCGCCAGATGCACTGGGAGTACGGTAACGGCGACTTCGTCTTGGTCCACGTCACCCTCCTTCCGGCAGACACCATGGGCGACCTCAAAACCAAACCAACCCAGCACTCGGTCAAAGCCCTTCGTGAACTCGGTCTTGAAGCAGACCTCATCGTCGGAAGAAGCACACTGCCTGTCTCTCTTGCAACCAAAAGAAAGATCTCCTCCTTCTGTGACGTCGATGTGTCAGCAGTCATCAGCGCAACAACTGCTCCTGACACTTACCTCGTTCCCATGGAGCTTGAGAAGGAAGGAATGGCAGACGTCCTTCTGCCGCTTCTCAAACTTTCGCCCGGAAAACCCGACAACAGCTGGTACTCCCTCGTCTCCCGCGAGTACACCAACCGGATCACCGTCGGCATCCTCACCAAATACGGCGTGGAGGATGTTTACATCTCCATCAAGGAAGCACTCAAACACGCAGGCCGCAAACTCTCGACCGAGGTCGTCATCCAGTGGCTTGACGCAGAACAGTACACCACGCAGGACCTCGCTGACCTTGACGGCATCCTCATCCCGGGCGGCTTCGGCAACCGCGGAATCGAAGGAATGATCAACGCAATCACCTATGCCCGCCAGACCGGCAAGCCGCTTCTCGGTCTCTGCCTCGGCTTCCAGCTCTGCACCATCGAGTTCGCAAGAAACGTCGTCGGCTACAAAGACGCAACAAGCTCTGAAATGGGAGACGGAACCCCGGTCATCACCATCCTTCCCGAACAGGAAGGAGTCGACGACCTTGGCGGAACCATGCGTCTCGGCGACTACCCGGTTAACCTTGCCGCAGACTCAAAACTTGCCGAACTCTACGGTGCGACCGAGATCGTGGAGCGTCACCGCCACAGATACGAAGTCAACCCTGAGTACATCGATGAGATCGAGTCCAAAGGTCTCAGATTCTGTGGAAGAAACGGCCGCAGAATGGAAGCACTCGAACTTTCCGACCACCCGTACTTTGTTGCAACCCAGTTCCATCCAGAATTTCGATCACGCCCCACCCGCCCGTCAGCTCCGTTTGTCGGATTCGTGCAGGGCTGCCTTGACAACCATAACAGGAAAGTATAATCCATGGAATCCATCCTCGTTCTCGACTTTGGCGGCCAGTACAACCAGCTGATCGCCCGCCGCGTCCGTGAAGCAAACGTCTACTGCGAAGTAAAGCCCTGTACTGTTTCTCTTGACGAGATAAAAGCAGGCGGCTACAAAGGAATCATCTTCACCGGAGGGCCTGCAAGTGTGTATGCAGAGAACGCTCCCCGCGTGGATCCTGAGATCTTTTCTCTCGGTATTCCAATTCTTGGCATCTGCTACGGAGCACAGATCATCGCCTTCACCCTCGGCGGCAAAGTCTCTCCGGGCGCAACCGCTCTTACCCGCGAGTACGGAAAAACTCCGTTAAAGCTGCACGACAGTGTGCTCTTTGACGGCATGATCAACGAGACCTCCTGCTGGATGAGTCACGGCGACTACATCAGCGAACTGCCGAAAGGATTTGTTGCGACCGCAACAACGAACGGCTGTCCGTTTGCTGCGATGGAAAACAGCAGGAAAAAGATCTATGCGGTCCAGTTCCATCCCGAAGTTCTTCACACGCCGCAGGGCATGGACATGATCAGAAATTTCCTCTACCGCGTCTGCGACTGCAGCGGAACATGGAAAATGTCATCGTTCGTTGACAACATGGTTGCCCATCTGCGGGATAACATCGGTGACAAACGTGTTCTCTGCGCACTTTCCGGCGGCGTTGATTCATCGGTTGCCGCAGTTCTTGTCCACAAGGCGGTCGGCAAACAGCTGACCTGTATCTTTGTTGACCACGGACTTCTGCGCAAAAACGAAGGCGATGAGGTTGAAGCAATCTTCAAAAAACAGTTCGACATCAACCTCATCCGTGTGAACGCAGAGGAACGGTTCCTCACAAAACTTGCCGGCGTGTCTGATCCTGAGCAGAAACGAAAGATCATCGGCGAAGAGTTCATCCGCGTCTTTGAAGAAGAGGCAAAAAAGATCGGTTCGGTCGATTATCTTGTGCAGGGCACCATTTACCCTGACGTGATCGAGTCCGGGCCCGGGAACGCTGCGGTGATCAAAAGTCATCACAATGTCGGCGGTCTGCCTGACAACGTGGACTTCAAACAGATTGTCGAGCCGCTTCGTATCCTCTTCAAGGACGAGGTTCGTGCGGCAGGAACCGAACTCGGCATCCCGGAAAATCTTGTGTGGCGTCAGCCGTTCCCGGGTCCGGGACTCGCGATTCGTGTGATCGGTGAGATCACCAAGGAAAAGCTCGACCTGCTTCGGGATGCTGATGCAATCTTCCGCGAGGAAGTGGCAGCAGCAGGCCTTGGCAGATCGATCAACCAGTACTTTGCCGCACTCACGAACATGCGAAGTGTCGGCGTTATGGGAGACGAGCGTACGTATGATTACGCCATTGCCCTTCGTGCGGTCACCACCACCGACTTCATGACAGCTGACTGGGCACAGATCCCGTATCCTGTTCTGGAAAAAATTTCCAGCCGCATCATCAACGAGGTCCGGCATGTGAACCGCGTCCTCTATGATATCACCAGCAAACCTCCAGCAACTATCGAATATGAATAAATGAGGTAAATTATGCCATCAACCAAAGATCTCGATCAAAAATACTACATGCCTGCATTCGGCCGGAACATGGAAATCGTCCGGGGCAAAGGCAGTCATGTCTGGGACAGCACCGGAAACAAATATCTCGATCTCGTCGCAGGTATTGCGGTATGCAGTACCGGCCACTGCCATCCGGCAGTGACTGCTGCCATCTGCAAACAGGCGCAGATGCTCATCCACTGCTCAAACCTGTACTATGTCCCGGGTCAGGCCGAGCTTGCCGCAAAACTTTCCAAGGTATCTGAACTTGGCAAAGTTTTCTTCTCCAACTCCGGAGCTGAGGCAAACGATGCAGCAATCAAACTCGCAATCCGCCACACCGGCCGCCATGAGTTCGTCTCCTTTGAGCACGACTTCCACGGGCGAACGGTCGGCTCACTCGCCTGCACGCACAAGCCGGCAATCCGTGAACCGTTCGAGCCTCTCGGTGTCCCCTGTAAGTTCAGTCCGTACGGCGACCTTGAAGCACTGAAGAGTGTCGTCACCAAGAAAACCGCTGCGGTCATCTTTGAACCGATTCAGGGAGAGACCGGCGTCATCATTCCGCCCGAGGATTTCATCCCCGGCATCCGTGACATCTGCGATGATGCCGGCGCTCTGATGGTCTGCGATGAGGTGCAGACCGGTATGGGCAGAACCGGAAAATGGTTCGCGTTCCAGCACTCTTCGGTAAAACCTGATATCATCAGCTTTGCAAAAGGTGTTGCGTCCGGTATTCCGATGGGTGGTATCATCGCAAGAGACGGCCTTGAGTTCACGGCAGGCGAACACGGCAGCACCTTTGCGGGAGGTCCTATCGCCTGCGCAGCAGGTCTTGCCACGTTTGATGTGATCAAGTCAGCCCTTCCCCGCGTTGCAGCAAAAGGCGAGCGGTTCAGAGAAGGTCTTGCCGGTCTGAATCCGCGAGCTCGAGGATTAATGGTCGGGTTTACCGCAGGCGAAAAAGCTCCGGCGATTGCCGACTACTGTCGCGAACATGGTCTTTTGATCAATGTTGCCGGCGGCGTCAACGTGAGGCTTGTCCCTCCGCTCATCATTGAGAATCGCGAGATCGATCAGGCTGTTGGAATCATCAATGAAGCAGCAGACTCAGTGTGAAACCAGCCTCTGCCGCGATCTGTACACCAAGACCGGCTACGTGTTTGCAAAATCTCCTGATGAGATTGCAAAGATGTCAGGTTTCACGGAAATTGCACGGCTCGGCAGCAATGAAAATCCTTACCCGCCGTCACCTGCGGTACTGAAAGCGGCAGCTGATGCACTTGCTTCGGCAAACCGCTACCCGGACCCAAAAGCCGAGTCGTTTACGGGGGCCATCCGCCGCCACATCTATGACAGCCCTGTGGTGACGTCAGGTCTTGGGATGGACGGCGTGATTGAGACGGTTATTCGTGCACTCATTGCACCAAATGACAAAGTCGTTGTCTCAACACCGACGTTTTCGATGTACGGAATCGCAGCAGCGGCAGCGTCTGCAGTTGTGGTGAACGTTTCCCGTCTGCCTGATTTTTCGGTGGATGTTGATGCGTTCATTCGTGAAGCAAAGGATGCGAAGCTGTCGTTTCTCTGCACTCCAAATAATCCGACCGGAACGGTCACGCCGGTTTGTGATATTGAAAAAATTCTTGACAGCATCACAGGCGTTCTGTTCCTTGACAATGCCTATGTTGAGTTCTGCGATGCAGATTATCTGTCTCTGCTGAAGAAGTACGATAATCTGATCATCGGCAGAACGCTGTCCAAAGTATACGGGCTTGCGGGTCTCCGTGTCGGCTACGGATTTGTTCCGCAGTGGCTTGAAGGCCCGTATCATGCTGCGGCAACTCCTTTCACACTGAACCGTGTCTCAGAAGCCGCGGCTGTTGCAGCGCTTGCGGACGAGTCCTACCGCGACAACTTCATTGCCCATGTAAGGAAATGGCGGTCGGTCTTTGTCAAAGAAATTCCGTATCCTGTTATTCCGAGCGGCGCAAACTTTGTTCTCTTCGACACTGCACCTCTTCTCAGCAACGATGCGATGGAATTGTTCGCAAAACAGGGCGTTCTGGTCAGGTCCTGTGCCAGCTTCCCGGGTCTTGGGGATACGTTTGTCCGCGTGAGTGTCGGGGACGTCTGGGAGAACGAGCGGTTCCTTGCGGCGGTGAAGCAGCTGTGATGATTGGCATTACCGGAACGCCGGGCACCGGAAAGTCAGCGGTTGCTGATGAACTCCGGTCCCGCGGCATCGCGGTTCTGGATCTGAAGACGACCGTCGCTCCTTACGTTGTCGGGCGCGACGCCTCCCGCGATGCGGACGAGGTGGATGTTGAGGCATGGGCGGATGAGTTTCCCTATCATGAAGGGTATCTGGAAGGATCTCTTGCTCATTTTCTCTCCTGCGACAAAATTATTGTTCTGCGGTGCAGGCCTGATCTGCTGCGTGACCGCCTTGTTCCCCGCGGTTACACCGCCGAAAAAATTGCCGAAAACTGCGAGGCAGAGGCACTTGATGTTATCCTCTCAGAGACTGTGGATATGTTTGCATCAGAACAAGTTTATGAGATAGATACAACATATAAAGAGGTAAAGTCCGTGACTGATCTGATTGTTTCGTTTGCGGACGGGAAAATCCCGTCATCATTTGGAACGATCGACTGGTCGGAGTATCTGACGCCATGACACTTGATTCATTCCGCCCCAAGGTTGCATTTATTATTACGCCGTTTGCAAAAGCAATGGTGTTTCTGCATCTGACGCCAAACGCCTGTACTGTGCTTGCTCTTATCGCAGCAGCTGCCGCAGGCATTGCGTTTGGTATCGGTGAGACCCTTCTTGGCGTAGTTCTCGTGTTTGTGAGTGCGTTCTTTGACGCAATTGACGGGGCTGTTGCACGGCTTACCGGCATTGCGAGTCCCGCGGGCGATTATCTGGATCATGTGTTCGACCGGTATGCAGATATTTTCATCATTACCGGAATTTTTGCCTGGGGGACGGTTACCTGGACGAGCCCGGTACCCGCCTGGGCGATCGGAGTCTTTGCGCTTACCGGCGTTCTGATGTCTTCGTATCTTGGAACTCAGGCGCAGGCTGTCGGCCTCAAACGTAACTACGGCGGCATTCTCGGACGGGCTGACCGGCTGGTGCTGATCTTGGTGTTTGGCGTGGTTGAGGTTTTGTATCCTGCCCCGCTGCTCTTCGGGCTTCCGGCGCTCGGCTGGCTGCTGCTGATCTTTGGTGTGCTTGGCCACATCACGGCAATTCAGCGGTTTGCAACCGGCTGGAAGGAGCTGAACGCTCCGGCCCGTAAAGAATAATTTTTTTTTGAATATTGAGAATTTTTTAGAGTGGAGTTACGCGACGCGAGTATTTTGGAACACGAACCACACGAAAAAACGCGAAAAATTTAACTCACCAAATAGTACGAAAAACACGAAATCTATGGATGCATTGTGAAAAATGAGTGCCCGAGTGTTTTCATATCAGCAGTAACTTCCGTGTTGTAATTTGTATTTCGTGTTTTTCGTACTATTTGGTGAGTTAAATTTTTCGCGTTTTTTTCGTGTGGTTCGTGTTTCAAAAAATCATAGTGCCATATTCTGGTGATGAAAACCATCCCGTTCTATCAGATTACTGACTGAATTTTGTTTCTGAACTGAGCAAGTACCAAACCCTTAATCTCTCGGGAAAACCATATTAAATACACATGAAAATTCTTTTCGCAATAGCTCCGGACCGGTTTCTGGATCAGGAATACACCGTTCCGAAATCCCTCTTCGAGGAGAAAGGAATTGCCTGCGTTACCGCATCAACCATAAAAGGAACCTGTTACGGCATGCACGGCGAAATCGTCGAGACCGACCTGTCCTTTGACGACGTAAATATCGCTGACTATGATGGAATCGTCATCGTCGGCGGCATCGGGTGTCAGGACTATCTCTGGAGATGCGAAAAGCTGATCGATATCGTCAATAAACTCGGCAATGCCGGAAAAGTCACCGCAGGAATCTGCCTTGCACCCGCCATCATCGCCGAAGCCGGACTTCTTGCCGGAAAGAACGCAACCATCCTTGACACGCCTGCATCCCGCCGCGTAATGGAACTTGACAAAGCAGTCATCGTCAACGAACCAGTTGTCATCTCCGGCAAAGTAATCACTGCACGAATGCCGCAGGACTCCAAAGCATTTGCAGAAGCAGTAGTTGCAAATCTATAACCCCTCATGACCCCTGACCCCTCCAGCCCGACACCCGCACTCGACGATGCGATGAAACTCTTCAACGCCGGAAAATTTGCCGACGTCATCACCCTGGTCTCCGGCACGAGCGACCCCGCTCTTCTGCTTCTTGCCGCACGCAGTTACACGGAAACCGGCCAGTACGACACCGCAGGGTATCTGCTCCGCGACCTCATACAGGGAATGCCGGCCTCCTCCTACCTGCACAGCTATCTCGCTGACGTCATGGAAAAAACCGGTGATGAACATGCGGTCTCCGAGTATGCGACCGCACTGATCCTTGACCCTGAGAATCGTCCGGCTCTCCGAAGCTATGCCCGCCTGCTTCTTGCAAGAAACGATCTTCGCGGTGCCATTCCGTCGCTCCGCTCTCTGGTCCGGTTCGGCTCTGATCCTGCCGACATCAGACTGCTGATGAAAACCCTCACCGAAGTCGGCGAGCCTGAAGAAGCGGCGGCCCTTCATGTGCAGAACTTTGGCGAAGACGAGTTTTCGCCTGAGTATGTCGAGGCGCTGCTTGCCGCAAAAGAGTATCAGAAAGCGATGAGTGTTGCCCTTCGCGGCTGGAACACCGTGCGTGAAGTCGTCTACCTCCGTCTTGATCTTGAAGCATTGTCGGCCCTTGACCCCGAAGCTGCGGAGAGTGCCTATCGGTCTGCTCTTGACAGCTTTGAAGAGGAACAACTGGAGGACGACGACGTTGCCCAGATTCGATTCTCATTTGTGCTGCTTGAAAAACTGCTCGGGCATTATGATGCAGCACGCTATGAACTGGGCATTCTGGTCAAGAGCAGATCAGATCCTGTCTACCGGCTGCTTGAAGCAGAACTTGCCGCACGAACCAATCACGCTGATGAAGCGAACACGATTTACCGGCAGCTGATTGCAGAACAGTGCGGAAAAGATTCCGAGGTTGCGGATCCTGCGATGCAGGAGCTGGTCATCAACCGGTTCAAGGTGTTCCTTGATGCGGTGCGGACCAAAGAAGAGGTCGCAGGAATTATCAGCGTGCTTCTCTCCTCATACCCGACCGCCGTCTGCTTGACGCAGATTGGCGCAGCGTATGAGGATGCCCGTGCCTGCACGCAGGCCCGCGACTGGTACTACCGGGCGTATCGTGCGGATTATATTCACGGCGGTATTTCCTACGCAGGTTTTCTCAAACGTCTCGGTGAGGACCGCGAGTGCGAGACGGTCATCCGTTACATTCTGACGAACGTTACCCGTGCGTCTGATGTGGAACTGGTCGCAGGTGAAGTTCTGAACGGCAAAGAGGCGATGTACCGGATCCCCAAAGTCATGGAGCAGGTACTTACCCGCCTGACTTCGGTTCTGGAGAAACTTTCCTCGAACGGTCGCGAGATGCTGGCGGTCGGTCTTCTTTATGCAGCAGGCGACGCTCTTGAGCGGCAGGACTACGAGGAGTGCAAGTGGCACTGCCTCCTGGGTCTTGATGTGATGCCCTGTTATCCTGCGGTGATTAAGGTCGAGGATTTTATGCAGCTGCTCTCTCAGGCGAAAGGCCGGGCGCTTGCCGAGCGGCCTGCTCTTTTGGAGAAGAACTCCTGGCTTGTTGATGCGGCTGATGTTTCCGAACCTGAACCTGCGGCAAATCTTCTGGATCTTGACGAGCGTGAACAACAGGTGATTGCATTCCTGCGTGAGCACCGCGAGGCGACCGAGATGGACCTCCGCTCAGTGCTTGGGACGCGACGGGTTACCGGTATTGTGAACGGAATTTTGACGAAGGCGTCAGAGAAGGGTGTGAAGATTCTTGAGAAACGCGGCGTCGGTGACCGCGGGGAGATTTATGGCTATACCGGAGAGTAACGGGTTCGGGCGTGATGAACACAGGCTCGAAAGTGTTGGAATTATTAATGCTCTCCGTCGCGGAACAGTGCCTGAGTCTGGTCTTGGCAGGCTCGCGGTCGGGCTTTCGACCGAGGAGAAGGTTATCTCTTCGCAGCTGGCGTTTGTCGGGACGGGTCATGCTGACTGTAAGTTTGTCCGCGGCGAGTACGGGTCAGGCAAGACATTTTTGATCTCGCGGGCGCAGGAGATTGGTCTTGCGTCAAAGTTTGTGACGAGTCATGTGGTGATTTCTCCTGACACGCCTCTTCACAAACTGCAGGCAGTGTATGCGAAGATCTGTTCAGGTCTCACAACGCAGACCGAGGATCATGCGCTGAAGAGTATCATCGATACCTGGATTTACGGAATCGAGGACCGGCTTATTAGCACGGGCATTCGCGAGGATGATCCTGCTCTTGCGGCTCAGACGGCAAAAGAGATTGAGTCGGTGCTTCTGCGGGTGAGCGGAATTAATTCCGGTCTTGCGGCTGCTCTTCGGACGTATTATCAGGCGAACAATACGGGAGATTTTGCAACGGCTCAGTCTGCGGTCGGCTGGATTGCGGGAGAGCAGACTGTTGGCCGCACGTTTAAGTCGCAGGCTGGTCTGAAGGGAACGGTTACGGAGGGTGATGCTCTGGCGTTTCTGAATGGGCTGGTGCATGTTATTGTGCAGGCAGGATACTCCGGGCTCCTCGTGACGTTTGATGAGGTGGAGACTGCTCAGGCGTTTGCCCGTCCGCAGCGGGAGAAGGGCTACATTAATCTCCGGCAGATTGTTGATATGATCGACCGGAATGAGCTGCCGAACTGTTTTTTCCTGTTTGCGGGAACTCCGGCTTTGTTTGATAGTGCGAAAGGGATCAGATCTCTTCCGCCGTTGTATGATCGTATCGGTATGATTGCAGATGACGGGTACTCAAATCCGATGCAGACGCAGATTGTTCTGCCGAAGTTTGATGTGAAGAAGCTTGAGGAGGTTTCGACGCGGGTTATTGAGATCTATTCCGAGGCGTACTCTGAGGTTGATAAGAGCCGTGTTTCGATCAGGTTTATTCGTGCGATGATCGAACGGGTGACGGGACGGTTCGGCGGACGGGTTGATGTGGTGCCGCGTTTGTATCTGCGGGAGTTTGTGGATGTGCTGGATAAGTGCGCTTTGTATGATTCGTATAATCCTATGGAGAAGTATGCGTTTGCGGCAAAGGAGAATGATACTTCGTTGAAGGAGGAGGAAAAAGCGGTGATGGAGGTCAGCTGGTAGGCTGATCTTCGGTACGTTTCGAAACGCGAATAGCGCGAATCCCATGCCTGCGGCCTGCTCACCGCTTCGCACGCCGTTCCGTCGTGCTCACTGCTTCGCAGCTTCTCGGAATAGCGCGAATAAAAAATCGCCAATGGCGATTTTTAAGAATTTACTAAGTTACGTATTTTTAGATAAAATTTCTCAGAGGTATTTGTATTTCATACCACGGTTGATTCTGCCTGATAGAGGATCATCTCGTTTTCGATACCTTGACGGATGGTTGGTTCTATCCAGTTGATGCCGATGAGGTCGACGTTTCGTCCAAGAAGTTCTTCGAGGTAGTCTTTTAATCCCATGAGCTGCCCGAGGCGTACTGTCTGGGTGGAGAATTTGTAGAGAATATCGATATCAGACTCAGGCGTGTCTTCTCCCCGTGCTACCGAGCCGAAGACTCCGATTGTTTCAATGCCGAAACGTTCGCGAAGCTGTGGCAGATGTTCCTCCAGTTTTTTGAGGACGCTCTCTTTGATGCTTGCATAGTCCGGCATTGCTTCTATGCTATAATTAGTGTGAGTGGGTAATGAGTGTTTTGGCGGTGCTGGTTTTGGTTCTAAAAATGGATGGTTATTCCCAGTAAGGGAATCCTATCGACATGTGAATCTGCACGATCTCCCATGCATGGCCGGTTCCCCGAAGTACTGCGGTGAACCGCGAGGGTGTTTCGTGGACTGCCCCGCTGCCGGTGATGCTCTGAAGGATGCAGCCAGCAGAGACCCAGGCGATGACGCCTTCGCCTTTGACTTCGGGATTTTCAAAACGGATGCCGCCGGTTTTGTATCTGGCGAAGTTTTTCTCCATCATTGCAAGAAATGCGTTTTTGCCTGCGACTATCTCTTCAGTCCGGCAGCCGTACATGATGATGTCCTGTGCGAGGGTTTCTGCGAGGGCTTTTGGGTCGTGGTGGTTGTAGGCGGTCTGATAATTTTCGAGGAGGGAGATGATCTGATCTTTGGTTTGTGTGGAGAGTGGCATTATGTAGATACTGTTGGTCTGGATGGGTGATGGTTTTTTTGCCGGGCAGGTGGTCTGAGTGAAAAATAATTCTCAGAAAAATAATTCTCAGAAAAATAATTCTCAGAAAAATAATTCTCAGAAAAATAATTCTCAGAAAAATAATTCTCAGAAAAATAATTCTCAGAAAAATAATTCTCAGAAAAATAATTCTCAGAAAAAATAATTCTCAGGAAAAATAATTCTCAGGAAAAATAATTCTCAGGAAAATAATTCTCAGGAAAAATAATTCTCAGGAAAAATAATTCTCAGGAAAATATTTTTAGATAGGAGTTACGCGGCGACGAATATTTTGTATTATGAAAAATGTTGATCGGGTAAGTGGTGAGTGTGGCCTCGTGAAAAAAACCGCCACGGATTCACACAGATTCTAAATTTGCCAATCGTCATTATCTTGCGTTCGGTCGGGACTCCGGCTAATGTCCACGAGGTCTATGACCTCGTGAGACGTCTCACGTGCGTAGCACGTGGACAATCGCCTGCGTCCTTTTCGACCTCACTGGATAATGACTGGCAAATTTTTTCGGTTTTTTGTTGAGTGATACATGTGGCTTTGTTTGGAGAAAAGTCAATTACAAATTCGCACAGATTGCATTTTCGGAAAAAATGTGAGAGCTTGGGTGAGATAAAGTTACACTCACCACTCCAACAAAAAACCGAAAAAAATTTGCCAGCTGTTATCCAGTGAGGTCGAAAAGGACGCAGGCGATTAGCCGGAGTCCCGGCCGAACGCAAGATAACAGCGATTGGCAAATTTGGAATCTGTGTGAATCTGTGGTTGATTTTTTCAAGTAAAACCCACTCACCACTAATCCGATCAACATTTTTCAGAAAAAAAACAGACTAAATTTTTTTGACACCGCATCGCATAAATCCTATCAGAATTTTTTTCAGAATTTTTTTTCATCCGCCCCTCCCTCATGTTTGCGCCGCATCCTGTTCCGTCAGCTCCTCCGACATAATTTTTTGATATGCCGCAACAGTTTCCGGCGTGAGCGTGTAATGCAACTCTCTGCCGATTTTTTCTGTGGTGAAAAGTTCGTAATTTTCAAGTCTGCTCAGGTGCCATGACACCGTTGCTTCAGAAATTTCGAGAGTTGCTGCAAGTTTTTTTCTGGTGATGCCGGAATTGTTGAGGAGTGCCTGAAAGAACAGATGATCTTTTTCTTCGGATATGAGAGAGAGGAGAACTTTTTCTTTGTCAGAGATTCCTTTGTGGCTTGGGAAGTAACGCGGATACTCGCCATGCATTTTCTGGTGAATCTCGTCACTGTCCTGAAGTCTGTTCAGATGATATTTGAGACTGCTGCGTGAAAGCTGCATTGCGTCAGCAATCTGTTGTAGTGATTTGCCGGGATTTTTACAAATATACTGATAAATTTGTTCGCGGCGTGAGTCAGGGCTGCGTTTTTTCCCGGAGATTTTGTAGTAAAGAATGACGAAGGCGAGGCCGGACACGAGATAAATGTAAGATAATAGTTTCCCTGTCGACAACGGAATATAGGCCATTGGATATGTGATTATCTGAATTATCATTTGACGCGGCGTCAATTGCCAGAATTCAATCTGGATTATTTCTGTTCCGTCATCGATCGATTCTATTTTCTCTGAAATAATTTCTATTGTCAGTCCGTCGATCGTAACCGGTTGATTTAGCTTGAGTTCTGATGATTTATTGGGTGTTTCAAATCCCTTTATCTCACCTCCATCCAAGAAAAAAAGTGTTGTTGCCGGAATGAAAAGAGCCAGAATGAGGATTATCACTATGACCGCATCTAATGCCCGTTCATCCATTTTCATCGTTACTGAATACCGGCTGAATGTCAAAAAAACAAAACTGCCTGCAAAGCCTCACGGCTATATTTTTTCATGATAGTATATGAAAAGATTGGCCAAGATCTCTACTCTTTATTTTTTTGCGTTGCGTCCTGATCCGGCAGTTTCTCTAACACAATCTTGTGATATGCTGCAACTGTTTCCGGCGTGAGCGTGTAATGCAGCTCTCTGCCGGATTTTTCTGTGGTGAAAAGTTCGTAATTATCAAGTCTGCTCAGGTGCCATGACACCGTTGCCTCGGAGATTTCGAGAGTTGTTGCGAGTTCTTTTCTGGTGATGCCTGGATGATTGAGAAGTGTCTGATAGAACAGATGATCTTTTTCTTCGGATATGAGAGAGAGGAGAACTTTTTCCTTGTCAGAGATTCCTTTGTGGCTTGGAAAGTATCGTGGATACTCGCCATGTATTTTTTGATGAATCTCGTCACTGTCCTGAAGTCTGTTGAGATGATATTTGAGACTGCCGCGTGAAATCTGCATTGCGTCAGCAATCTGCTGTTGTGATTTGCCTGGATTCTCACAGATGTACTGATAGATCTTTTCGCGGCGTGAGTCGGGGCTGCGTTTTTTTCCGGAGATTTTGTAGTAAAGAATGATGAAGGCGAGGCCGGATGTGAGATAGATGAAGGAGATGATTTTTGATACAGAGGGAGGGATATAGGCGAACGAAGAAACGACTATCATCAGGAGTGCGTCACGAACTGGCATCTGCCAGAGTTCAATTTGAACTATCTCATGATCGTCATATATCGGGACAATATCCTCTTCAACTGGTACAAAAATATATCCTCCAATATCTGTATTCAGTGGATTTCCCGGATTATTTTGATCTTCATTGAATCCACGAATCTGTCCACCATCTGCAAAAAAGAGGATGGTGGTTGGAACGAAAACTATCAAGAGTAAGATTACGATGATGCCAATGTCTGTGTATCTCTCTTGTTTTGTCATGCGTAATCATTCATTATACGGGTTTCATGCTGTGTTTTTATCCATCCAATCGAAAATGTTTTGGCCATCGATGATCCTTTTTGTCCGAACACCTCAATGTTCATGTTTAGTTCTGCGGCAGTGTGGGCTGATGCAGGAACAATACAAGACCTAATAGGCTATATTTTTTCATGATAGTATATGAAAAGATTGGCCAAGACCTCTATTCTTCAATCTTATCGTGACTCATGAATAATTACACTGATCATAAAAATTCAAAAAGAGAGTTCTTGGCCAATCTTTTCTTATAGGAGCACTGAGAATATGTTCGCCTGTGAATCTACCACTCTTCAAAAATATTGTGTAGTGAGTGTTTGGCCACACTCATTATATATTCCCGCAACAAATTTTCAACCAATCATAGGGTATACACAAATGAAATTCCTGCTCCCGCTTCTCCTCCTCGCAGTCCTCGCCGCGTTCACCGCCGGCTGCATCCTGCCGCCTGCCGAAACCATCACCGAAAACGAAACTGCATTCAACCTCTCCGCAGTTGAACGCGATCCCGTTCGTGAAGCTGGGGCACAGGCAGCCCATTTCACTGAGATCGAAATTCTGGAAATAATACAGGATCCAGAATACATGGATTATAAACAATTCATGAACCAAACAGACAACGTCACCTACTTTGACTATCTCGTCTATGCCTATCCTTACGGATACAGCAAATACCGCAACCTCACTCTCAACATGAGCTTCATTGAATTTCTGGAACGTTATGACATTGCCGGATACCAGCATTCATTAAACCATGATTATCAGTACATCTCCTTCAGCCTTGATCAGGTGTCTGATCCTGACCCAAATTTGCCTGTAATCAACATTACCCGTGAAGACGCGGAAAAATCCACAGTGCTTCGGGCATACCTCCTCGACACTCCCGGCTACAGCGTCAAAGTCCTCCCGTCCGAAGAGTGGCAGCTTGACCCCTACTGGTATGCCGGCAACTCCCGCAAAGCCTATGTCTCCTGGAACGGTACACTCTACCGTGTTGACAGATCTGTAATTTAACCAGAATTTATTTTTCAAAACGAGTGTTTGGCCACATTTATTATAATCCCTCACAGAAAATTATCAGATCATCAAACCTGATGTTTTCAAACATTCTGGCAAAGGAAATATCATGATAAAATTCACCAAAAAACAAATTCTCTTCTGTTGCGTGCTGTGCGGGATTATCCTGCTCATCTTTTTACTTCCGACACTGTTTAGTTTCTGCTTTAATCTCAACAGCGCCAGCATTATCTATCACATCAACGTGGACGGTCTGGCCAACATCAGCACCGGCAGTCTTCCCGTAACAATTCTCCTGCCGTTACCGTTGATGAATAATCAGTCCGCACTCCCGGACTCGTTCTATACTCGTGAACTTGACGGCTGGAACAGTTCCGTCGTCAGTACCGAGTATGGTCCTCTGCTTTCTCTCACCGCAACAACCTCCCAGCTCAAAAATATCCATGCAAGCTATGGCAGATCCGGCATGTTTGTTGGTGAAGTCCCAGTTACCAGACTCTCCGGACTAAAATTTTCTCCGGAGACGAATGATACAGCAACTCCGTACTCCCTGCATATGAAAAGTCCCGCCACCCCATCGCCATCTGATACCAAGGTCGAAAAATTTCCTCCCGGCGTAGTCGTGGCCACCCTGGATCCATCATTGCCTGCTTATGACAGTAGGCCAACATACGTTGGCAGGGAAGATATCGGCCCGACTCTTGTTTATATTCCAGAAGCCCTCTCTGATGAGACTGCGAACATAAGTATCCTGATAGAATATCAGACCAGTTCAAAATACGGATATCTCTTCACTCAGCCAAACAATATGATTGGACATTATTCCACAGAAATCATCGAACAGATTCCCGGAAATGTTTCCGGCTGGATTCCTGTGCTGCCGCAGTCATTGCCGTCTATTATCCGACTGGATACTTTCTCTGCATCATGAAAAAATCTTCGATGTTTTCTCCTCCCTGAAAATTCAAGAGACCTCCAAAAAAATTCGACACGTGATATACTATGAAAAAATTAGAAAAAAAGCATCTCATCGCGGCCCTCATCGTAGTGGTAATTCTCGCAGCCGCAGTTATTGCAGTCTACTGCACGACCCCTGCGGATACATTCGGATACATCCGGTTCGCCAAAATAGACAGTATTCCTGCGAACGATTCAAGAATAATCCATCTCACTGAAGATGATTTCGTCGCATATCCGTCACTTGACATGCTGCTTCGCGGAGAAAACCCGGCCCTTGCCGCATACATGGTCGAAAACAAAAATGACTTCCGAAATCCGCAACCGTTTGTTCCCGAGCCTGAAGCATCCCGGATTCATGCCGCATACTCAGGAAAATATCTGGAGTTGAACGGCACCATCTATGCATACACCGGCTGGATAACGTAAATTCACTCATCATTTTTTCAAGAAGAGAGTTTGGCCACACTTATTATATATGGCTCACGTGAAACTATCATGCCATCAAACGAAATGTTCTCTCACGAACACTTCGGTTAAGGAAGTATCATGATAACAAAATATCTTCTCCTGCCTCTCATCCTCCTTCTTCTCATCTCACCCTGCACAGCCCTCAGCGACTCTGCCGCAGAAAATGATCAGTTCACTCCTCCGGCATATGGCTTCATCTTCGCAAGCGACGAAATCGACGCAACCACACCTGACAAAAAAACTGCTGAGGCTTTCATGAGTTCTGAAGAAGGCACTGCCATCCTCAACGCCCTGATTCAGAAAAACACTCCTGAGGCAGTACCAAACGAAATCCTCTCCCTCACTCTGAAAAATTTCTCCTATCATACCGCGGACGACAGAGTTATCGTCCGAGACATTACGGTATCTGATCTGTTCAGCAGAATGAACACCACGTTTACCGGATATGGCTGGGGTGGATCCTATGAGACCCATGAGTACATCGAAATCTCAGTCGGTGATCCTGCATCACGAGCAGATCTGAAAAACGCCTGGAACTTCATTCAGGAGACCGCAAAACTGAACGGATTTACCAAAACCATTCCCGCCATATTTGCCAACACTCAGTTCATCGCCAATCCCTACGTGCCTGAAGAAAAATATTCTGATATCCCGAATGCGACCCTCACCCTTCCCGCGTCGGGCGTCATCTCCGTGAGCGACGAAATCGACTCCGTATCTCCTGACAGAAAAACCGCCGAAGCCTTCTTTGGATCACCTGCCGCAGACATCGTGTTCGACGCAATCTCCCATCGGAAAAACCAGACTCCCCTCACCCTCAAAGACTTCCCTTACACCACGCCAGACGGCAGCGTCATCGTCCGTGACATCACCGCCGCCGAACTCTTCGGCAGCATGAACACCACCTTCAGTGTATACGGCTGGCTCACCAGCGTTGACACGCACGAGTACATCGAAATCGCCATCGAAGATCCGGCACAGAGATCAGATCTGATAAATCTCTGGAACTTCATTCAGCAGACCGCAAAACAAAACGGATTTGAAAAAACCATTCCCTTCAGATTCGTCGTCATACAGTTTACCAGCAGCATGCAGGACCCGACTCCAATCCCGACCAAATCCTCTGTCCCGATTCTTGGAATCCTCGGAGGGCTTGGGGTCGTCGCAGTGCTGGCAGGCAGAAAACATCGTTGAGTTTTCCTCTCCTCATGGCTTTGCCCATAAATTCGTTTTCGTAGCTCCGCCCACGGAAAAGCGGAACACACGGAAATATCACAGAAAAACATCACGGAGCAGACGTGAACAGCACGGAAATGAATTGTTTTCGGGTTCTGTGTTGTTCACGCCTCTCAGTGATGTTTTTATTTCCGTAGGAGGCAAGAATTAATAGGCACCCCCTCCTCTAAAAAAATAAACTCCTCTTTTCAGTACACTGTACTGTACTTTGAAGTACAGTACATAGTAGTAGTAGTAAGAAAAAAACTAAAAAAACTTCACCTCATCACAAACAACACTTTCACAAAATTATTTCGTTGGTGAATATTTTCAAACACAAAACATCACAAACATCCTAAAATAATTCACTTCCGTGTTGTTCACGTCTGCTCCGTGATTTTTTCCGTGAAAGCTCCGTGTTTTCTGTGTTTTCCTGCGAAGCAGTGAGCAGGCCAAAGGCATGCGAATCGTGGGCGGAGCTGCGTGCACCCCATACGTCCCACCTCACCACAAACCGAATATGTTATATGACAACACGTGTCACTCTTATAGTATGATTCTTGGATTACCTGACATCACCGTCATCGCCGTTGGCGGTACAATAGTTGTCGTCTTCATCCTCCTCATCATCTGGGGCCTCACCTTCCCCAAAGGAGAGGAGGAATAACCCATGGCCCTTGCTCAGGAAAGCACATTCATCACCCTCGCCTTAATCGTCGTCTACTTTGTCGTACTGCTTGGTATCGGCATCTGGGCCTCCAAAAAGATCAAAAACTCTGAAGACTACATGCTTGCCGGACGAAGCCTCGGCTTCTGGCTCTTCACCCTCTTAATCGTCTGCTCCATATGCAGCGGAATGACACTCGTCGGCAGCAGCGGATTTGGCTACACCTCAGGCTGGCCCGGCATCTGGGAACAGATCTTCGTTCCCCTCGCAGCAGTCTTCTGTATCATCTTCTTTGGATCCAAACTCAATAAAATCGGCAGAGAAAAAGGGTGCATGACCCTCGAAGACTACTTCGCCGTCAGGTATGAAAACAACCGAGAACTTCGCGCACTCTCTGCGCTTGCAAGCATCGCCGTCAGTCTCGTCTACCTCGTTGGCCAGTACACCGCAATCAGCATCGTACTTATCTGGGTGTTCGGCATCGAACACTGGCAGGCACTCCTCATCTCAGGAATAATCATCACCGTCTACACCGTGATCGGCGGACTTTACGCAGTATCATGGACCGGACTCGTGCAGGGACTCATCCTCATCTTCGGCGTTCTGCTCGTCTCCCCGTTCATCCTCAGCTACGCAGGCGGTCTCGAACACATTAATACTGTGCTCGCATCAATCGACCCGAACCTTGTCATGCCCGCATTCCCGAGCGCTTACGCCTCGTACGCCTACTGCACGCCTGAGTTCTTGTTCTCGTTTGGAATTTTATTGATAGTCGGACTTGCCTGTGCTCCCCACATCATGTCCAACGTCTTTGCCGCGAAAAAGATCTCCTACTTCAAGTGGTCGCCGCTCGTTGCGTTCGGCATCTATCTTGTCATCATGTTCCTGGTCAAACTCTCCGGCATGGGCGTTCGTGTCATGGCAGAGGACGGAAAACTTGACATGATCACATCATCCAATGCCCAGGACTTCGCCCTCATGTACGGCATTCAGGCAGCAGCCCCGAGCATCTTCATCACCGGACTGTTTGCGGTCATCGTTCTTTCCGCAGTCATGTCAACAACCGACCGGCTGATGCTCACGGTTGGAACTGAGTTCTCCTGGAACATCTTCAAGACCATGCTCAAACCAAAGGCAAGTGAAAAGCAGGTTGTTCTCGTCAGCCAGATATGTGTGCTGATCGCAGCAGTTGTCTCTCTTATTCTTGCAATCAATCCTCCGGAGATGCTTGCCTTCCTTATCTGGGTTGGAATTGGTCTGATGCTCTGCTCGTTTGCAGTTCCGCTCCTTGCAGGACTTTACTGGAGACGTGCAACCGCTGCCGGAGCGATCGCGAGTATGGCTGTTGGTCTTATCTCTGCAATCGGTCTTGGCTACTACTACCAGTTTGTCGAGAAGCTGCCGATGCACTTCTCAATTTATGCACTGGCGCTCTCGATTATTACCATGGTTGTTGTGAGTCTTATGACCAAGAAAAATTCGGATGCGGCTCTCAACGATACCTATACCGGCCCGTTCCTGCATCCGAGAAAACTGAATAAATAATTTTCAATATTTTCTTTTTTTTGTTTTGGGTGTTTTCGCGGCTCCGCCCATCGCTTTGCCGCTCCGCCCACGACTCGCAGGCCAAAGGCATGCGAGTCGTGGGCGGAGCAACGAAAGTTAATAGGCATCGCCTGTCCGGCGGGCATCATTCCAATAGAACATATATGCAAGGACTGAACAAATATATAAGGAATTTTCATGACGCGGGTTGTAATCTCAGTTGGAGGATCGGTCCTGGTACCGACACTTGACACCCATCGGCTGATGGAGTGGGCAGACGCACTCAAAAAACTTGTAATAGCCGGTCATCAGGTATTTGCTGTTGTGGGCGGGGGAGGGGAAGCCCGCAGATATATCAGCGTGTGTCGTGACATCGGACTTGACGAGGCATCTGCTGACGAGTTCGGCATTTTAATCACCCGCATTAATGCAAGGCTTCTCATCTCGGCTCTCGGCGAGTACGCATATCCGAGAGTTGCTGAGTCGTATATGGAAGCAAAGGAGTTTGCCCTGACCGGCAAGATTGTTGTCATGGGCGGCGTTACACCGGGCCAGACTACTGACGCGGTCGCCGCATGTCTTGCGGAGGAAACCGGATCGTCGATGATGATCAATATGACCGCCATTGACGGCATCTACTCTGCCGACCCGAAGAAGGATCCGTGCGCCGCCAAGTACGATACGCTCAGCCCGCAGGGACTGATCGATCTGATCATGAAGGAGAAACTTTGTGCCGGCAGCAATATGGTGATCGATCTGGTTGCCGCAAAAATAACCGAACGCTCCGGCATCCCGCTCGTCGTCATCGACGGCCGCGACCCGTCACTCATCTGTCAGGCGCTGCTTGACGGATGTTTTTCCGGGACAGTCGTCGGCGACAAAGTTGTCACCTTCCCGCTCTAACTTTTTTTGTAAATATTTTTCCGTAGAAAAATATCATGTGAAAAATATTTTTTGTATTTTGCTTTGCATGATGTTTCGTTTTTCTCTCGCATTATGATTCCATGCTCAATACATTTATCTTCGTTACCGTGCATAAGTAGCAGTACGAAAAATCGGTCTGACAAATAAAATCTGTTTCCGATGCAAGAGGAAGTATGAATGAAGAATCCCAAACGACTCCTTCTCATTATTTTTATCGTGATTCTCATCCTCACCGCTCCGGCATGGATGTATTTTGGTTCATATGCCGTCCTCAGTTACTTCAATGGAGAAAAGCTCTACACGGTTTCAATCACCGGACTTGAAGATGCCAATATCACTGAACCGGTAGAAATTATTGTCCCGCTTCCGCAGATGTGCAACGAGTCAATGTTTCCGGCCAGCATATACTCTCAGCAGTTTGACGGCTGGATATCTGAAGTCAGGACTACCGAGAATGGTACTGTGTTGGCATTCCGATCAACATCACTGCCGGTGAAAAATCTTGATGCAACGTTCAGACAATCATATCTCATTTCAGAGTCCCTGCCTGATCTGCGTGGTTATACTCCTCCGCTCTCAATGCCGCCTGAGTCGGTAACGATTACCGGAGTTACCATAACCCCTGAGAATCAGAATGCTTCACTCAACCTTCTCCTCATTGCCAGTGTGAAAAAGACCACCGCCCATCTCCTGATTCCCTATGGTATGACCTATATCACTCAATGCCAGACAGAAGTATCCGGAGCATCAGTCGCAGAACCCATTCCCCTGACTCCCGTCAGCCGGGCAATTCCCTGGGATGTCCGTCCGTATCTGGTTTATAATCCGCTATTTGTAGCCGATTTTCCAAGGCATCTGCCTTCTTTGGAAGACTCTTCGATTTAGAGAATGAGAGGGATGGAAAATTTTTTTCAAGAGCCGAACTCAGGTATGAAAAAAATTACCGAATCGCAAAAAAGATCATCACCGTTGGCGATAATTACTACTCTTCTAAAAGACATCCGAATTAAATTTCTATTTCGTGATTTTCGTGTTTCAAAAAATCTCAAAACCGTATTCAATTGAAAAAATTACTCCAAACAGATCTAAACGAAAAAAAAGAGGTGGAAGAGGAGTCAATCACTCCCCATCTTCTGCGAGCCAGGCCTTGTACTCCTCGTCGCTCGGCTTCCACGAAGGCTTTTTCAGCTTCCGCAGAATCATTGGCGGCAGAAGAATAATTGCCAGCACCGCAACCAGCATACCGACCACATACATGATCGTATCACTCAGACCGAATGCCGCACCGTTTGTCTCCGGCAGAAGTCCGACCACGAAGGCAAAGACCAGTGTCACAAGAGCAACACCGCCAACAAGCCACATACCGAACTTTCCTCCCGGCAGTTTGTACGGACGCTCAACATCAGGCTTTGTCCTCCGCAGCTTAATGAACGCTGCGAACAGGAACATGTACATCACTCCGTTAATCAGTGAAGTCATAGCAGTTAAGACCCAGTATCCCTGATTAATGGACGGGATTGCAATCATTGCGATCGCAAAGATTGAGGAAATAATTGCCTGGACAACCAGTACACCGGTTGGCATACCATGCTTGTTCACCTTGCGGAAAATTGGCGGAAGGTCACCCGTCATTGCCGCTGGTTGAAGACCTTTTGCAGGACCGACAACCCAGGTAGACAGCTGAGCGATAACACCAACCGCAATCATAATCGAGACAGGGACAATCAGCCACTCAATATTGAAGGCAGTGAACATCGCGAGGAATGTCTGTACAATACCTGCATTCAGGCTCACATCGGTCATCGGAATAACAACACCGACAGCGAGTGTACCAAGAATCGACATGATACAGATGATTGCCGCTGCAATAAACATTGCAATCGGATAATCACGCTTCGGATTCTCAGTTTCGCGTGCATGATATCCGGCCATTTCCATACCGGCAAACATCAGAACAAGACTTGCCGCAAAGGTCACCGTACTCATATTCATCGACGGCAGCATATTCTCTACCGTCGGCATACCAAGAGCGTTTGGATTGCCGAGTGCAAGCCAGACGATCATCAGCACCACAATGATGCCGATAGGAATCAGCGAACCAAAGAAGGTACCAACCGTTGAAAGCGTGGTTGAGCTTCTCGCTGTGCTGACGAAGTTAAACAGAGTAACTCCCCAGAAACAGGCGAGCATCACAATTGCCATGTAGAGATGGTTGTCGCCAAGGTAAGGTGCGAGAATTGCGTACGCGAGTGTCGCCGCAAAGAAGGACACGACCGTTGGGAACCATACCAGATTGTTCACCCAGGAACACCAGATAGTAATAAAACTACCATCTCCCGGGTATGCCTCCTTTACCCAGGCGTAAATACCACCGGCTTTCGGCCAGGTAGAGGCAAGTTCAGCAGCAACGAGAGCTGTTGGAATCAGGAAACATACGGTAAACAACACATACCAGAAGATCATGCTCCATCCTTCCATTGCCATGGTCGGGAAGTTCCTCAGACTCAGAACTGCCGCGACGTTGATCATTGCAAGGGAGATGACGCCAAGCTTCTTGTTGGTGCTTATTTTTTTCGCCGGGGCACCGGATTGGGTGCCTGCGGCGGAAGGTGAATCAGCCATAATTCATTTACTCCTTTAAACAGTAGATGTAATACGTTCCATCAATTGCCTCTACTCCATGAGTGTCATGGGCAAATCCGGGGAACTTACGATCGAAGTCCTGCAGGGTCTTCAGGTACATCAGAATCGGACCGTCAGCTTTTCCTGCATTTTCTCCGGGCATCAGCATGGGAATTCCCGGCGGGTACGGAACAACTCCGGTTGCAACAACACGGTTTGCCATTTTATCGACAGGCAGCTGTTCGACCTGTCCCTTCACAATGTAGCGGTGGGCATCTGCCGGCGTCATGACCGGAGTCGGCATAACCGCACATGCTTCGTTGGCAAGCTGGGTCTGGCGGGTGGACTTGATCTGTTCGTGCATCTCTTTTGCCAGACTCTTCAGCGTCATACCGCCGTAGCGTTCCGGATGGGATTTGACCAGGTCCGGCAGGACAACATCAAGCGGCGTGTCCGCGTCGAACAGGCGCTTGAAGTCGAACAGTGCCGACATAAGGGTTCCCCACTTTCCTTTGGTGACTCCCATCGAAAACAGGAACAGAATGTTGTAGTCTCCGGACTTTTCGTTGATGATTCCCCTTGTGTCAAGGTAGGCAAGTACAACTGCTGCCGGAATACCAAACTCTGCATGGGTTCCGTCATCGTTCATTCCCGGTGTCAGGATGGTGACCTTGATCGGGTCAAGCATTGCCCAGTTCTCGGACATGTCCGGGAAACCGTGCCAGACATCTCCGGGTGAGAGGGTCCAGCAGCTCGGAGTTCGGGCGAGAACTTTCGGGTCTGCCGACTCGAACGGGACTTTCTTGCCGTCCGGCATGGTGACCGTGTCAGGCTGCCATGCTTTGAACCACCAGTTGTCTGGTTTGCTGACATCGAGTTCGCCGCAGGCACGTGCCATCATCTGGCGGAACCTGACTGCCTCGTCGATTGCTTCCTGCATGAGTGCGTCGCCGCCCATGTCCATCATCTTGGAGGAGACGTCAAGGGATGCGATGATGCTGTACTGCGGAGAGGTGGATGCATGCATCATGAACGACTCGTTGAAGAGTGCGTGTTCGAGCGGCTGTTTTCCGTTTTTGATATGGATCATCGATGCCTGCGAGAGTGCGGCAAGCAGTTTGTGGGTGGACTGCGTGGTGATGACGGTCGGGCGTTCTGCTGCCGGACGGCTGTCGTCATGCATGCCGAATCTTCCGGCGTACATTTTGTTGAACTTTGCGTAGCCGTACCATGCTTCATCGAAGTGGATGGTGTTGACCGTTTTGCCAAGCAGCTCTTCGGCATGTACTGCATCGTAACAGACACCGTCATAGGTGGAGTTGGTGACAACTGCGACGACCGGAGTTTTGTTTTCTGCTTTGGATCCGAGCGGGTGGCCGGAGAGTTTCTTTGCAAGATTTTCCGGTTCCATTTCATGTTGTGGAATGGGACCTAAGATTCCATACCGGTTTCTTGTTGGAATCATGTAGACCGGAATGCCGTGGTCGAGGGTAAATGCCTGTTCGAGGGATTTGTGACAGTTTCTGTCGACGAACACGACTTCTTTTGGCGCTACGAGTGCTCCCTGTACGACACGGTTTGAGGTTGAGGTACCGTTGGTGACAAAGAAGGTCATGTCGGAACCAAATACTTTTGCGGCGTACTGTTCAGCTTCGCCGATCGGGCCTGAGTGGTCAAGCAGACTGCCGAGTTCCCCGACCGAGATTGAGAGGTCAGAACGGAAGGTCTGTTCTCCGTAGAATTCGTAGAAAAGTTTGCCGATCGGGGATTTGAGAAACGCCGTTCCTGCGGTGTGGCCCGGAGTGTGCCAGGAGTACTCGTAGTCTTCGGAGAAGTCTATGAGTGCGCCAAACATCGGGGGAAGAATTGCTTTGCGGTATTTGCGGGATGCGGATTTGACTCTTCCTGCGATGAACTCGGGAGTGTCTCCGAGAATCCATGCGTACTCGTCGATGGTGGAGAAGACGTCAAGCGGGAGCGAGGCGAGGTCGCCGGGTTCGGTGAGCAGGAATATGCTGACGTATTTATTGTGTTCCCGAATGATTTTGATGAGGTCTTTGGCATTCTGTGCCTGCCAGTCGATCATGACGCAGTCAGCCATTGCACCATTTGCAATAAATCCGTCTTTGAGTCCTTCAAAGGTTTCGACACAGATCACGTTCATTTCATCATTTTTCAGATGATCAATGAGCGCCTGCATGTTACGTGCGAAGGCACTGCCGGATTTGGTGTCTGCCCCGATTATCAGGACAGACAGAGTATCTGTTGGTTCCATAGTTTTCACCTGTGATTTTACAACGTTTCTGGTTGTATGCTGAACTATTCTCTTTGAGTTAATAAAACAATATCAATCGTGACAAATTATGATGATTTTTTTGTTACATTCGATATATTTATATGAAAATTTTGTTTTTCGTGTTTTATTTTTTGTCATGATGCATTGACATATATAGGGGTCAGTGGTGTTTGTGCGGATTATTTTTTTTGGGAATGGAGGAGTTCGTTTTTTTATGAGATGATATTCTCCTCCGCGCAGATTCAGGATTTTTTTGCAGGAAAAATGGTTTTCGTCTGCGAGGGTCTTTGATGCATTGCCACCCCTGTATGCAGAAAGGAGTTACTATTTAATTTCATCAACCGAATGATTATTCAGCGAATGACTCTGGTACCTCCGCCGTTCTCTCTTGCTGATGTCCCGCACAGCCCTGGCTGTTATCTTTACAAGGACAGTACGGGGAGAATCATTTACGTGGGCAAGGCGAAGGATCTGCGAAAACGGGTATCGTCATACTTCCAGAAGCGGGATCATGATCCAAAGACGCAGAAGCTGGTACAAACGATTGCGGATATGGAGTATATTGTTACCGGCACTGATGAGGAGGCGTACCTTCTGGAGGACAGTCTGATCAAGCGCCATCATCCGAAGTACAATATCGATCTGCGGGATGCGAAGAGCTACGCGTACATTGAGCTGACGAAGGAGGCGTTTCCGCGGATTACGATTGCCAGAAAGGCGAAGGGTGCGGGGCAGTTTTTCGGACCGTTTGTTTCGGGAAAGGAACGGGATTATGTGCTGACCGTGGTCAAAAAGACGTTTCGTCTCAGGTCATGCAAGAGTATGCCGAGGAATCATCGTGCGTGTCTGCGGTTTCATATCGGAAACTGTACCGGCCCCTGCGCCGGACATGTGACTGCCGAGGGCTACGCTCTCCAGTGTTCACAGGCCGAGGCGGTGCTGAAGGGAAAGACTGCGGAGCTGGTCAGCTCGCTGACTGCGGAAATGAACCGGTATGCCGAGTCGATGGAGTTTGAGGCTGCTATGCGGTGCCGGGATGTGATTACTGCGGTGACGCATCTTGCGTCCCGGCAGTATGTATCAAGGCAGAAGGATTATGATGAGGATGTGATTCACTTTATTGTTTCTGAGGGGGCGGTGTTTCTGATGGTGTTCCATGTGTATAAGGGGACGCTCGGGGGGCGCGAGGAGTTTATTTTCGAGGAGTCGGATGGATTTTTCGAGGAGTTTCTGGTACAGTTTTACTCGGACCATCCTGCTCCAAGGGAGGTGATTGTGCCAGAAGCTGTGGATGAGGGGCTTGCTTTGTATCTTGGATCGGTTGCAAAAAGAAAGGTGGTTGTGACGGTGCCAAAGATTGGGGAGAAGGCGAAGCTGCTGGAGCTTGCGAAGAAAAATATCGAGACGGTGCATTTCGGTGATGAGATTCGGGTGGAGGAGCTGCGAAAGGCTCTGCATCTTGCGGATGCTCCGCGGGTGATTGAGTGTTTTGATATTTCGCATCTGTCAGGGACTGATACGGTTGCGTCGATGGTGCAGTTTCGAAACGGTCGGCCTGATAAGAAGAACTACCGGAGGTTTCGGATTAAGACGGTTGACGGGATCGATGATTTTTCGTCGATGGCTGAGGTTGTGCGAAGGCGGTACTCGCGGCTGGTTTCAGAGGAGAAGGAGCTGCCTGATCTGATTTTAATCGACGGAGGGAAGGGGCAGTTGTCGTCTGCGAAGCGGGTCTTAGATGAGCTGGAGGTTGATGTGCCGGTAATTTCTCTGGCGAAGAGTGAGGAGGAGGTGTTTGTGTCAGGTGTTCCTTTCCCGCTGCCCTTTGGAAAAAAGACACGGGCGAATATGTATCTGCAGGAGATCCGTGATGAGGCGCATCGGTTTGCGGTGACGTATAATCGGTTGTTGAGGAAAAAGCGGGTGTGTGGGTAAGGGGTAAAGTAGTGTGAATTAAATATATTACGTCTTATTTTCTGTCAGATAATTGTTATGATGCCTTTTTCTCTCTTTTTTTGAAAATTAATCAATGATATTTTGTTGGTATCATGTGATGCGTTGAGATAGTTCAATTAGATTTATTGGGAATCTATTTCTAGATTTAAATAATATTACTATATTATGTCTGAATCTGACGATATTGCAGAAGGAATTTTAGTTGCTGTAGCTGGAATATTCGTTGGTTTTTTAGTTGCTGCCCTTTTGTCATCAAAAACAGCCCTTTGTCCAGTGTGCAAACAAACAATTAATTCTGGAACGCCGACGTGTCCGCATTGCGGTGTTCAATTAAAGTGGTGATATTGTGGATTTTATACAATTTGTGAGTTTTTTTCAAAATCACTCTAGTAAAATGCAAAAATGGAACGCGAGCGGTATTTGTGTTGGATCCGGGATTATCACCGCTGAGTTTGTACATTTACTTCCACTCAATATGACTCCGTATTGTTTATTATATATATTTTTTAGTAGTGCTTTGTTTGCGGTGTCAAAACGTAATAATGCTTCGAAGAATCCTGAAGCTGTATGTCCATTTTGCGGTGGCAACTACGAAGTTTCAAAGTTCAAATGTAGTGATTGCGGAAGGGAAATTTAATTTAAATATATTTCAAGTTCCATAATCCCCATCAC